>DATIHV010000223.1:0-5482 GCA_035480295.1 Gammaproteobacteria bacterium | reverse complement strand
TGTCCTTCACGTTCATGGATCAAATTGTGCGTTTCATCATCTAATAGCGCTGCTGGAATATCTAATGGATACGCTGCATATAATTTATCTAGCGCTTGTTCACGCAGACGTGCTTTAACAAGATCGTCCACGTATTTGACCATGTTTTCACGCACTTTAACGCGTACTTGATTAACATCTTTATCAGCAATACCAATTCGTCCAGCAAATGCTTCGTCAACCGGAGCAGGATTTTTACCCTGAATGCTTTTAACTTTGACATTAAATTGCACCGGTTTTCCAGCCAAGTGCTCTGCACCATAATTAGCAGGGAATGTAACGTTGATCGTTGTATCGGTACCGGCTTTTACACCTACTAATCCTTCTTCAAAACCAGGAATAAAGGATTTGCTGCCAAGTTCAATAGGTTGATCATTTGCGCTGCCATGTTCAAATGGCACGCCATCCAATAGGCCAACAAAATCAATAACTAATTTATCACCTAATTGTGCAGCACGATCGGTAACATCTTGCCAAGTTGCAAATTGATCTTGTAATTTTTTAACGCCGCTTTCTATATCTTCATCGGTGATATTTGCAATTTCTTTTTCTAATACAATATTGGAAAAATCTTGCAACACTACTTCTGGATAAACTTCGAATACAACTGTGTACTTTAAGTTTTCACCTTGCTTGTCGCTTAGGTCTTCCACGCTTGGACGATTAGCAGGACGCATATTTTGTTCTTTTAATGCATTGCTTAAACTAGATTGCAAAACGTTCGTTACAGCTTCTTGATGAATCTGTGGACCATATTTTTTAGTAATAAAAGTGGCAGGCACTTTGCCTTTTCTAAAACCTTCGATACGCAAATTTTTTGCTAAATCTTTGAGACGGTTTTGCTCTTCAATTTGTACAGTTGCTGCAGGGACCTCAATAGTTAAACGTCGACCTAAATTACTGGTCTTCTCAACTGATACGCTCATAGTAATTTCCTGAATATATGGTGCGAAAGGAGAGACTCGAACTCTCATGGGTTGCCCCGCTGGAACCTAAATCCAGTGCGTCTGCCAATTTCGCCACTTTCGCGTTAAAACTTGTTATCAAAAACTTGTGGGCCGTGTAGGGATCGAACCTACGACCCGCTGATTAAGAGTCAGCTGCTCTACCAACTGAGCTAACGACCCCCCAAAATTTCGACCTATTTTGCATTAGATAGCAATCTAAAGCAAGGGGCTATCAACCTGGAATGTCGGTTTGTGGTTTAAACGGCGGAGTTATGTGGCATTTAAGCGTACTATGAGTCTATAAAGTCATTCCGCGTAAAGTAGCCGCAAATGAATCATAGTTTTCGTTTGCTTCAGCAGCGGCTGCAATAGCAGCTTGTACTCGTCTTGGTCGAGGTAGAGCCGCTTCTTCTAAAGTTCGGATACGAGCATCGTATTCGGCAACAAATACCGCTTGCAGACGTGCCTTTTCAGAACGAAGTTCATAATTTTCTATTATCATTGCCTCTGGGTCTCTCATCTCTGGTGGCGTACGCAACTCCATTGCTTGCCTAAAAGGAATGAATTCACGCATATAAAAGTTAAACATTTCTACTGCAAAATCAGCCAAGTATACGTTGCCAAATAATTTGCGTATAGCATTAGCTCTAACTTCCGCATTAAAGTTAGCTGGTAAATGTCCATGGCTATCTACAACTGGCAATAAATTACACACCACGATGAAAATGTTAGTAAGATTAATTTTACAAAAGTTTGTTACTACTCGACGTGCTGCAAATTCAAAATGCATTTTGTTTGGTTCATCAAATTTAAAAATCCTTTTTGTCAATGCACCTTCAGAAATTTTGGTCACTTGTTGTATAAAGGCTGGCGTCAAATATTTACCACTACTTCGCGTATTACCTGCTGTGCGCACAAACACATCACGACGCGCGTAATATGCCCGCATCGCAATATAATAAGCCATTAACTTCTCAGCATGCATAGCATTAGCAAAATTTCTAGCTTGAGCAATACATTTTATAGCTGCATCTTCTAAATTTAAGTTTGATTCTCTAGCGATATTTTGAATGCTTTGCATATCATATCTTTTTGTTGAAAACTCCCTTACCTGCGCAAAATTTTCTGCAGTCAAAGTTTTAGCCAACAGTGTTACTGGAAAATTATGCCGTGAAGCTACCAATGCTGCATTATCATCTGGATTATTACCACGACCTGTTCTAAACAAGCTCATAGCTGCATCTGCTTCTACACGTAAATCACGATCAGCGCCATAACGAATAAATAATTCAGAGATCGCTTCGCATTTTGCTTCCACTGCGCGCATGTATAAACTTATGCCTTTGTGATCCACTGTTAATGCTAAGCTATGTACTGGATGTGTTGCGGTTATAGATTCACCAATATTGATAATTTCATCAATTAAACTATAGGCCGCACTTTCAAGTTCCTTAGCGATGTCTCTGTCTCGCAAGAAATCAATAATGGATTCAATAACAGCAAATTTGTACGCTCTTTTATCTGGCGTGGTTGCTAGCTTTGCTTTGACAGGGTTTAAAAATGCTGATCTGGCCTCAATAATTTGCTGTTTAGCGCGATCTTTGTCAGTCTCCGCTGCTGGAGTTGGCTGCATATATTTCGCAAGAAGTGTAATTAATAAGATACGCAAGTTATTTTCTACTGAATCCCGTGCATCGCGTAAATTGGATTCATATAAATGAGTGTCTGCATCATTATATGCAAATGCTTCGTTTTCGGCTAATAGTTGTTCTAGTGTTGGTTGATGCATTTATTAATACTCTTTTTTATTATTTTTATGTAAGTGGGGTGAACGATGGGGATCGAACCCACGACAGCCAGAATCACAATCTGGAGCTCTACCAACTGAGCTACGTCCACCATATTTTTTGGCGCGCCCGGCAGGATTGACTCGCGCCATCCCTGGGCGCTCGCCCTGCGGGCCGGCTTCGCCGGTCCAAAATTGCAATCCTGCAATTTTGTCGAACCTGCATGAACTTAGCAGGCCATGCCCTACCATATTAAAGTAACTTTACTAAATTCTTTATATCGCAAATTTGGCGCGCCCGGCAGGACTCGAACCTGCTACCCCCGGCTTAGAAGGCCGGTGCTCTATCCAAATGAGCTACGAGCGCAAAATAAAAAGCCGAGATGCATAATCTTGGTCGGGGCAGAGGGATTCGAACCCCCGACCCTCTGCTCCCAAAGCAGATGCGCTACCAGACTGCGCTATACCCCGAACGTGGAGGGAATGATATAGCTTCAGTGGGTTTAGGTCAAGCCTAGGACTCAGAGGTTTAAATTAAGGCACGAAACTTAATACTTACGTATACTTAAAAAAAACATTACACTAATTCTTTTTAAAAGAGCCAAAAATTTGACAGCACAAATCTTGAACGGCGATGAAATCGCCAAACAATATCGTGAACGGGTAGCGCAGGATATAGCCCTACGCACGCAACAAGGATACCGGCCGCCAATGCTGGCAGTGGTTTTGGTTGGTGAAGATCCGGCCTCGCAAATTTATGTGCGCAACAAACGCAATGCGTGTGAATATGTGGGAATAAATGCGGTAGATTACAGTTTATCTCATAATATCAGCCAAATTGAATTAATTGCCTTAATTAACAAATTAAACAAAGATCCAACTATTGACGGCATTCTGGTGCAGCTGCCGTTGCCTTACCAAATTAACGTTACTGAAATTGTTGAAAGCATTAATCCGAATAAAGACGTAGACGGTTTTCACCCATATAATTTAGGCCGTCTAGCACAGGGGCGCCCATATTTGCGGCCCTGCACTCCTGCTGGCGTAATGCTGCTGCTCGAACACACACAAGTCAAAATGCCTGGGTTAAAGGCGACAGTGGTTGGCACCTCAAATATCGTGGGTTTACCAATGATTTTGGAATTGATCCGTGCTGGCTGCACAGTTACTACTTGTAACAAAAAGACTCGCGATTTGGCCGCGGAAATTGGCGCAGCAGATGTCATGGTGGTTGCTACTGGAAATCCTGGATTAATTAAGGGTTCCTGGATTAAGCCCGGATCCATAGTCATTGATGTAGGCATGAATCGTTTGCCCGATGGACATTTAGTGGGTGATGTAGAATTCGCAACTGCTAAAGAACGCGCGGCGTGGATCACACCTGTGCCTGGCGGTGTTGGCCCAATGACTATTACGAGCCTACTCAGCAACACTCTGCTTGCTAACATAAATGCCCAGTTAGATCTGAAATTAAGCCACTCGTAGTTATTAGATAAACCAAACTTCCTTTTGTTTGATATGCGTTCTATAATGGATCGAAGATTGAAGCAGCAGTGAACGAAAGAGAAAAAGTATGATTTTAGAGGCAATTTTAGTACTAGCCGTGCTTGTTACTGGACTAGTTGTTTGTTTAGATAAGATCCTCTATCCACGCCACAGTCGGATTTTTCGTGGAAAACCCAAGCTAGTTGTGTTGTCACAAAGCTTATTCCCAGTTTTGGTAGTGGTTTTGTTATTACGCTCGTTCACATTTGAAGGCTTTAGGATCCCATCCAGTTCTATGAAACCTACCCTGATGGAAGGTGATTTAATTATCGTAGATAAATTCAGTTTAGGATTGCGTATACCTATTCTTGGTTTACGATTAACGGGTGGACAACCGCAGCGTGGCGATGTCGTGGTATTTCGCGGTGAAGTTGGGGGCGAAACTGCAGGCATTATCAAACGCATTGTAGGTTTACCAGGCGATCACATTCAGTATTCAAATCGCACTTTGTATATTAATGGCACACCTGCGACACAATATGACATTTCCGTTGCACAAGATGTTTTATCAAATGGCGCAAGTGAAAAAGTAATTCGTGCTACCGAAGATTTAGGCAGTAAAAAGCATAACATTATTATGTCACTACACAATAATGACGATGGTTTTAAATATGAAGATTTAATTGTGCCAAAGGATTCATACTTCGTATTGGGCGATAACCGCAGCAACAGCCATGACAGTCGTTACTGGGGTGTGCTATCAGATCAAAAATTAATCGGCAAAGCTCGCGCGATTATATTTAGTCTTGATTGGCCGCATAAGGATGTGCGCTGGAAGCGGATCGGGAAGATTAGCTAAGTTTTTTTATGCTGAGTATGGGACTCATGGGGAAAGAGATCTATGAATCTTTGCTGAAGATTTGGCATTTCTTTTTCTACAGTCCGCAAATCTCCATTTAGAGTTTTAACATCGCTCGTTAATGTATTGTGAATCTTAATGTTATGATCGACTGATCTATTTGCTTTAGTTTCTTTATAAAGTTTAAATTCGTCTTTAAGTTGCTCACATTTAACAATTAATTGATTAATGGCCTCTAATGTAGGAAGCAAGAAGTTGTTGTTAAATTTGCGATGTTCATACGTAAAGTCATCAATGTCATTAACATAATCTTCGAGGTCACCTTCAACATGTTGCTCCGGGTTTTGCAAGGCTTCGACATCTTCT
>DATIHV010000222.1:0-1821 GCA_035480295.1 Gammaproteobacteria bacterium | reverse complement strand
CGAATTCGACTTCCATTTTAGGCAACCAACTCTGTGCAAATTTGCCGCTCGCGGAGTGTAATTTTGGATTGAAGATCCGCATGTCGCCAATTGTAACCAAACACCGTTGCGTGTTAGTTACTAGCTGCTCGAACATTTCCGCGCCGCGATCAAACACGTAGGGTCCTGGATCAGTAACAGAATATACCGGTACAAATATGTTTATTGCTGCTGTCTCAATGCATAACTCTTGCATCATTCTTATGGGTACATGCGCAAATGACGTTCCATGTAATGCCTCACGCAGCAATTGTGCCTGACCAGCAAAACAAGTATAAATTGTAACGACATCACGCTCAGTTGCATGCTTATTTAACCAATCAATAGTCGCACTAACCGTGCCTTGATTTACCAAGCTGCCGCGGTATGCCGCACTGCTTGTGCGCACGTCGATATGCGCGTACTCAAGCTCGTCATGTTCAACGGCCGTAAAAAATTCATCCGCTTCACGATCTTTAGCCACCATGTTCCACATATTGCCAACCGATCCTAAAATGCCGTCAAACTGTAAGTCTTCAAAGTCAGCATCATTTTCCACGAGACCGAAATGCTGCGTTAATTCATAATCAATATGCACCGCAAAACGCGGATTGCACATGGCATTATAATTACCCATCACAATAGCGCGCTTACTTAGCGCTAACAACTCAACTGCCTGCATAGGAGAAATATATTCCGCATGCTCTACAATTAATGTATCAATCGCTTGCGGGTAACAATTTAGAAAATCCGCATATCCTTGCTTTGCAGCAAAGTCTTGTTGCCAATACAGCAACGCTGTGTGCGCTAAATTGCCCCACAATTTGTCATGCATCAATTGTTTGATTTCATCAATTGATTCGCAAGCAATTTGTTGCGCGCCACACCACTGCAGACATTTCTCGCGCACTAATTGTTCTTGATATTGATCATTTTCTACCTGATGCAGCGCATCTCCAACCATGCGTTCATTGTTTTCAGCACGACGTACTTTTTCGTTCAACAAATCGTCCAATTGCGTTTGCGTGCATCCCTCGACATTTTCATTGACGAAGTTTTGTTTGAAAAACGTATACAGGCGTTGCATCCGTTGCTTTTGCATAACAGGAATAAAATCAAACACTTTAGACCACTCCGTCACTAATTCTTTTTGACGGATCCAAATGGAATTTAGCACCTGCATATGCCTGCTTTGCGCTTTTGCATCTTTCAAGCTAGTATGCAACTGATTAATACGCTCAGCAATGCCACCTTTGTCTTGGTATTTATCACGCAGACGATTGCTAACTTCGAACCAATTGCGCACAATTTGCTGGCCTTGCAGGTAAGATTCATACTCGGCAAGCAAGCGCGCATGCATATCCGTCGTGCCGTACACCACGGTATCGGCCTGCAAACAGGTAAAAATGCTCGCATATTTCACTGGTTTGTTCGGCTCTAACCACACATACTGCGGCGGATCAGCTTGTTTGAGAGCAGCATAGATCCAGGCATCTATAATCATTTGCTGAGCGTGTTTGCTTTGCCCAGAATTGCGCGGCGCATCAATTAAAGTAATCTTGTTTGGCTTATTAAATATTTCTAAATCTAAACTCTTCCAGAGAATGCTATTTGGCAACTGATCTAACGTGAACACAAGACAATCATCTTGAATCTCGAACTGCTGGCGCGCTAAATCATCACGCCAATGATCATTAACTTCCTGCAACATTTGTTCTGCATACGCCAATTGTTGCTGCCACGTTACTTGCTGATCATCCTCCAACCATGCTGGAGGATTAGTCGCAATATAATCGTTAAAAT
>DATIHV010000221.1:0-5648 GCA_035480295.1 Gammaproteobacteria bacterium | reverse complement strand
AATTATTTATTTATTTATACGCGGCAATAAAAAACACGACAGCGATCTAAAAGAATTTGCTTCAAATCAATTGGTTGATTTAGCCGCTGAATTGGAAAATCACGTTATTTTGTGTGGATACGGCCGCGTAGGACAAATCTTAGCCCGATTTTTAGATCAAGAAGAAATTCCGTGGATTGCGCTTGATATGGATCCAGTGCGTTTGTCCAAATCGTCAATGGCTGGCGAACATGCATTTTACGGTGATTCCACTTTTCCACATACATTGCTAGCTGCAGGATTATCGCGCGCGCGGATGGTGGTCGTAACGTTTTCCGAAGAAGAGCCAGCACTACAAGTTGTAAAAAACGTGCGTGAAATGCGCTTGGACTTGCCGGTATTTGTGCGCACACAAGACGATTCGAATTTGAAGGCTTTTCAAGATGCTGGCGCCACAGAGGTTGTGCCTGAAACTTTGGAAAGCAGTTTGATGTTAGCGTCCCATTTGTTGTTAACACTAGGTGTGCCAACCAAAAAGATTATAGATAAAATCCGTAATATTCATGCCGATAGATATGAGATCTTGCGCGGTATGTATCGCGGCGAAGATGATGCAACTTTAATTGAGCATGAAACTGAATCACGGCGCAGTTTGCATTCAATTTTTGTGCCAGAAGGAGCAAATGCAGTAGATCAACCATTATCAGCAATTTGCCCAGACGATGAAGAATTTTACATTAAATCGCTCACGCGAGATGGCGATCGTGTTTCCGATCCGGAATTAAATGTCACTATTCAAATCGGCGACGTGCTAGTAATATTTGCCACTCCGGAAGAAACTACTGCTATAGAAGAGCAAATCCTTAACGGCGTGTTTGACGCCGCAATGTCGGAAAATTAGCGATATAAATATTCTGCTCTTGTCTTTATTATCACTGCATGAGCCAAATTGCAGTTATATATACCCGCGCCACATATGGGATTGAAGCACCTTTAGTTTGCGTTGAAACGCACATTTCAAATGGCTTACCGAAATTATCTATTGTGGGGCTAGCCGAAACTGAAGTACGCGAAAGTAAAGATCGTGTACGCAGTGCTATTATCAATAGCGATTTTGAATTCCCGGCGCGGCGCATAACTATTAATTTGGCACCAGCAGATTTACCTAAAGAAGGCGGCAGATATGATTTGCCTATAGCTTTAGGAATATTATTAGCATCTAAACAGCTTGTTGCGGAGCATATTGAACAATATGAATTTGCTGGCGAATTAGCTCTGTCCGGACACTTGCGTCCATTCAAAGGCGCTTTACCATTTGCGATCAGCACCAGGAATGCGCAGCGCATATTAATTTTGCCTGAGCATAATGCTTATGAAGCAGCATTGCCACAAGACAATTTAATTTATGCTGCACAGACTTTACGCGCTGTTTGTCTGCATGTGTCTGGCGAAAGCATTTTGCCTAGATATATGGCCCATGCTGAGATCAAAGATCGAAACAATGATGATTTAGATATTAAATATATATGTGGACAAGCACATGCTAAACGTGCATTAGAAATTGCAGCGGCTGGGCAGCACAGCATGTTGTTAATTGGCCCACCTGGCACTGGCAAAACTATGTTGGCTAATCGTTTGCCAAGTATTATGCCCGATTTAAATATAAATGAAGCACTAGAAGTGGCAGCTATTTATTCAATGTCGCAGACATCTGTAGCACCGTATCAAATGTTTGCCAGGCCGTTTCGTGCGCCACATCATACCGCATCTGCAATTGCGATCGTAGGCGGCGGCAGCAATCCACGTCCTGGTGAAATCACGCTAGCACATCAAGGCGTGTTGTTTTTAGATGAATTTGCCGAATTTGAACGGCGCGTGTTGGAAGTATTGCGCGAACCGTTAGAAACCGGATCGATTGCAATTTCACGCGCCAGACGTAAAATAGTTTTTCCGGCGCGGTTTCAGTTAATTGCAGCAATGAATCCTTGTCCATGTGGGTATTTAGGCAGCACTACGCAACAATGTAATTGCGGACATGAGCAAATCATGCGTTATCAACGCAAAATTTCCGGGCCATTACTAGATCGTATTGATATGCATATTGAAGTGCCTGCATTGCCTGCCGATTTGTTAACTGACGTATGCACAGATCATAACGAATCTTCTGTCATTATCAAGCAGCGTGTACAACATGCTAATGACGCACAGCAATTGCGCTGTAATAAAGCAAATAGCCGTTTAAGCAATAACGAAATTAAAACCTACTGCACGCTCAATAAAGACTGCAAACGCATTATGCAACAAGCTGTGTCTGCGTTAAATCTATCGGCTCGTGCTTTTTACCGCAGCTTAAAAGTAGCGCGCACTATCGCGGATCTAGATGCTGCTACAGAAATACAAACCCAGCATCTAACTGAAGCACTCTCTTATAGATCTAAATTTAATTTGCCTAGGTAACATGGTATAATATGCAAAAGTTAAGTTCAGTATATCGCAAACCTATGTCAGAACACGTATTTTTTAAAACCATACCCGCACATCAGGGACAAATTGGCTTAATCACGCTTAATCGACCCGAGGCTTTAAACGCATTGTCGGGGGAAATGATTTTAGCGTTGCTTAAGCAACTGCAAGCTTGGGCGCAAGATTCTAAGATATCTATTGTCGTGATTCAAGGTGCAGGTGATCGCGCATTTTGTGCTGGTGGCGATTTAAAAATGGTGTATAACTATGGCATTGCTAACTATAAAGATGGTTTGCACTTTTACGAAGCGGAATATGAACTTGATTTGCTAATTGCTAAATACCGCAAGCCTTATATTTCCTTATTAAATGGCATAGCTATGGGCGGCGGACTTGGCATTTCACTGCATGGCGCACGTGTAGTTGGTACGGAAAAGTTACAATTAGCAATGCCGGAATGTGGTATTGGTTTTTTTCCAGATGTCGCTGCGGCGCATTTCTTGGCACGTTGTCCGCATAACATTGGAATTTACTTAGGACTTACTGGTAATATAATTGGCATTGCAGATGCATGTTATGCAAATTTAATTCCTGCGTATGTTGCAAGCAATAAACTGGAATCTTTGCTGCGTGATGTTGCTGCTGCAGATCTAGAGAATGATCCCTTAGCTACGATAGATGCAATCATTGCACGTTATAAGCAAGATCCTGGACCAAGTAGCTTGCAAGAGCATGCAAATATAATTGATGAATGCTTCGGTTATAACAGTGTAGAAGAAATAATAGAGGCGTTATCTGCCAATGGTTCAGCTTGGGCTAAACAACAAGTAGCTATCCTGAATAGCAAATCTCCTACTAGCCTCAAAGTGTCGTTGCGCGAGTTGCACTACGGAGCTAGCGTTAGCCTGCAAGAATGCCTAGCAAAAGAGCTGCAACTTGCCGAAAGATTAATGCAACAACATGATGTTCACGAAGGTATACGTGCCGCATTAATAGATAAAACTCGCGATCCTAAATGGTCGCCTGCGCGGCTAGCTGATGTAAAAGAACAAGATATTAATAAACTATTTGAGTAATAATGCAAGATTTAAATCCCGAGCAACACGCTGCAGTGCAGCATTTATCATCCCCTTTGTTAGTTTTAGCTGGTGCAGGTAGCGGCAAGACGCGAGTCATCACCGACAAAATCGCGTATTTAATCAATGAATGTGATTATAAACCAAACAAAATTTATGCAGTAACGTTTACTAATAAAGCAGCGCGTGCCATGGCAGATCGCGTCAATTCAGTATTAGGCAATAAAGCGAAAGGGTTAGTAGTATCTACTTTTCACACGCTAGGACTTAATTTTATACGCCAAGAGCATAAGTTGTTAAATCTCAAAGCAAACATTTCAATTTATGACAGCGAAGACTCGCTAAATTTATTACGTGACATTTCTGGCAAGGACAATATAGATGTTGCCGAGCAATTAAGCACACAGCAGCAACAAATTTCCAATTGGAAGAGTGCATCTATTTTACCTGAACAGGCAATACGCATTGCTAAAGATCCAACCGAGTTTGCAATTGCTAATCTTTATGCAACTTATCAGCAGACTTTGCGCAGCTATAATGCCGTGGATTTTGATGATTTAATTTTGTTACCTTTGGAGCTATTACGCAGCAGTGAGCAAGTGCGCGAGAAATGGCAAAACAAGATCCAATATTTATTAGTTGATGAGTATCAAGACACAAATACTACACAATACGAACTTGTGCGTTTGTTCACCGGCGCCAGAGCTGCTTTTACGGTAGTAGGTGATAACCATCAAGCCATTTACGCATGGCGTGGCGCCAATCAAGAAAATCTGCAAAAGCTACAAGTAGACTTTCCGAATTTGAAAGTCATTACTTTAGAGCAAAACTATAGGTCCACGGGCACCATATTGCAGGCTGCAAATCATTTGATCAGCCATAACCCAAATATTTTCAGTAAAAATCTGTGGAGCACCTTAGGCACAGGCGATCCTATTCGCATAATTGTAAATCCTAATGAGCAAGAAGAGGCGAATCGTATTGCCGCGGAAATCCATCAGCATAAGTTTTTGAATCAAACTAAATTCAGCGATTATGCAGTTATGTACCGTAGCAACCATCAAGCACGCATTGTTGAACAAGCACTGCGCGAATATGCAATTCCCTATCAATTAAGCGGCGGGACATCGTTCTTTGCTAAGAGCGAGGTCAAAGATATAATGGCGTATTTAAAAATTCTGGTAAATCCAGATGATGATGGCGCATTTTTGCGCATTGCAAATGTTCCGCGCCGCGAAATTGGCCCCGCCACGCTAGAAAAGTTAAGTCAATATGCGCAGATGCGCGATTTAAATTTATTTACTGCCAGCTTTGAACTTGGCTTAGAGCAAACGCTTAGCGGTAAACCTTTGCAAAAGTTACGTGAATTTTGCACATGGTTGCAAGCAACTGCTGATGAAGTACAAGAGGAAAACTCTATTGCAATAGTGCGCGGCATGTTAGAGCGCATTGATTATGCAACATGGTTGCTTGATACATGTACTAATCCAGCTGTGGCGGAAAAACGTATGGAAAACATTAATGAACTAATTGCTTGGTTAGAGCGCATGTTGAAAGATGAATTAACTTTATCTGCAGCGGTTAATAAGATGTTATTAATTGATATGTTAACGCGTAAAGAAGAAGAAAGTAATATAGATCGTGTTAATTTATTAACCTTACACGCAGCTAAAGGCTTGGAATTTCCACAAGTTTTTATTCTTGGCATGGAAGAAGAATTACTACCACATCGTAACAGCATGGATGCAAATACTATTGAAGAAGAGCGCCGCTTAATGTACGTTGGTTTAACCCGCGCACAATATAATTTAACTTTAACATTATGCAAACAACGACGCCGCTACAAAGAACTTGTAGATTGCGAACCAAGCCGCTTCTTGGAGGAATTACCGCCAGACTTAATAACTTGGGAAGAACCAGGTAGCAGCAAAAAAGATCCGGTAGAACGCCAACAACATGGTAAAGCGCAGTTGTCAGCATTAAAGGCTATGTTGCAAAAATCTGTCTAGCACTATTGCGCTGCGTGGATCATATATTCGACGGTAGCTTTAATCTCGTCCGAGGTACATTTCAAACAATTGCCTTTAGGCGGCATGGCACGAATGCCATGAATAGCTGCGTTTACTAAAG
>DATIHV010000220.1:0-3459 GCA_035480295.1 Gammaproteobacteria bacterium | reverse complement strand
TAAAATCAATGCAAAAGGCAGTAACATCATTGCGAGCATGTTGAAAAAATTTGTTAATGCAGTTGGATTTTCAAACGGATGTGCAGAATTCATTCCGTAAAAACCACCGCCATTTGTGCCTAACATTTTTATGGATTCAAATGCTGCAACAGGCCCTACCACGATATTCTGCGTATTTGCTGCGTCTAATCCCAAGGCTTTATAGGAACTTGCATACGTCATAGGACTGCCCTGTTGCAAAAATATCAGCGCAAAGATGAACGCAAGAGGCAACAACAAATATATTGCGACACGCCATACATCCACGAAAAAGTTGCCTACGTTTGCGTCACCACGCAGTGCACGAATAACTGCCATTAACGCACTTACACCAATTGCTGCAGAACAAAAGAAATTGCTCATGCAGAAAAATATTTGGCTAAAATTAGATAAATGCTGTTCCCCTGCATAATGCTGCAAATCCGTATTAGTCATAAACGAGGCAGCACTATGAAAAATTGTGCTTGGTGCAAGCATAGTTTTGTGATCAGGATTAAGAGGTAGCCATGGCTGCAGCGCCAACACGATGTATCCGAATATAAACAACGCAGTACTGAAAATTAACAATGCAGTTGCATATTGCCGCCAATTTTGCGGGCCAGAATTCAAACGTGCTTCGATCCAAGCAAAACCATACTTGGCATTATATTTGCCATCCATGATCCAAGCAATATATTTACTCAGCGGCACCGCAAGCAAGGTTGCAGTAATAAGCAGAACAATGGGCAGTAATAATATCTGTGTAAACAATCCCTAGCGCTCCTTCAAAACCATTCAGGACGTATTAGGGTGACTATCAAATATATAAACATGAAAACAACAATGGCGGCGGTTAGATATATCATGTGTGCCTTCAACAAGTCATACAATTTCGCAAGCCAGTACGAACAAGTAGCATATGATCATTGCTACTATCCCCAATAAAAATGTGCAAGGGATCCAAAAATATACATTCATATTTTCTCCATCTATACTTATAATACATATTAAGGAGTTTTGCTATGCCGTTCGAAATCACCAGTCCTGATTTTCAAGATAATCACAGCATTCCTAGCAAATTTACATGTGAAGGAACCGATGAGATTCCTACCCTGATATGGCAGGATTTCCCGGATAATACTGAATCCTTAGCTCTAATTGTGGATGATCCTGATGCGCCAAATGGCGACTGGGTACACTGGGTGTTCTTTAATATTCCGCCATACGTGAAGCATCTTTCTGCCAATAGCTTGCCGTCTGAGGCTACTAATGGCATTAACAGTTGGGGTAACTCTGGGTATGGTGGTCCGTGCCCACCAACTGGGGAGCACCGCTACTTTTTCAAATTGTATGCGCTTGACACTATATTAGATTTAACCGGTACAGCAACAAAGAAAGATCTGCTTGCAGCAATGGATAGTCACATATTAGACAGCACACAATTAATGGGTCTATATAAAAAACATTTAAGTCAAAAATAGTTCGCGTAACTTCGCTGAATTCGCTTTATTGCTAAACCATGTACCCCATATTGCTGTACCGCACTGCAATAAAAATTCCGGCACATGTCGTGCGCGTCCAACATTTATCAAAGCTATGATGCCTAATCTTCCGCCTGGCACTTGAATACGTTTGCGCATATAGCCTATAAAATCGCGCACCATATATATTTGTGCATCATATGATTCAGGATTTAAATGCTCACGCATGATCGATTTAATTTTTATATCAATGTCCATAAAATCACCATTCGCTAAGCCACTGCGCACCGCGCTGTAACCTAAGTCGATGATTCGTTCTTTTTCTTCGGTGGAAATTACTTTGTTCATGCGCAACTATCAGTGTGCAAGAATGTTGCGTTTAAAAAATGTCTTTTTCTGCTCTACGGCAACTTTTGCAACTTCCATAGTAGCGCGTAATGTATCTTTATTAACTTCTTTGCTTTCAATGCGTAAGGCTGCAGCGGCCAATCCACGTTTAAGTGCTTCTTCCATTGACTTACCAGAACGTAAACTGTCAATTGTTGCTGCTGCGAATGTATCTCCTGCGCCATGCGCACTTACAACTTTTTCAACTGCATGTGCTTTAAGATGTACAGTTTCGTTGCTTGCTGCATCTAATGCATAAATGCCTTTGTCACCATGCGTAACAAATGCCGCTTTTGCACCACGATCTACTAGACGTCGTAATGAACGTCGAATGCCTTCATCACTCACATCATAATTTTGTGCTAGGTGGTTTATCTCATCGACGTTACCAAACAAACCTTTGCAATTGGCCAATAATGGCGCGATGTTGCTCACCGTTGCTAAAGACGATACGGCCACATATACATCAATCCCAGCTTCCTTAGCTGCCATTGCCAAGAAAGTATTAATTTCATGTGAAAATGCGCCATCAATTACCCAGGCCTTGGCCTTTTTCATTTTGACTATATGTTGTGCAACTTGACCTACAGTGAGTTGATTGTAGATGTCTTTAACTATAGCCGCTAAATACATGTCGCCGTCTGGACCGTGGATTGCGGTATATGATGCAGTAGCGAAACCAGGGATCAAAATTGCGATGGTAGGGATTTCACGTTGATCTAGATTCTTGCGAATTAACCCTGAAACCGAATCGTCACCTATAACGGTGACTATACCTACGGAAGCACCTAATTGTTTTAAAATGCTGGCAATATTATATGCAACGCCGCCGAAAGCTCGTTCACTTTCCGCTGGGCTGGTATGTCCGGGTACAATTGCTTTGAGCGCTTTTAGAATAGTATCGGCATGCGCAGCACCAAGAACTAAAGTTTCAAACTTTTCTTCTTCAGTATCCTTGCTCATAACCTACCTCCACTACTTTATAGTATATCATGTAAAACAACTGCAAATACTGTAACTATGGAGCTCTTTATAGTTATTATGTCAACTGGTAATTGCCAGACTGATTCTAATGATAAAGTATGCTTGCATCTTAACATGTACATATAAGTTTGTGAACCACAAATTAATGACCATATACCACGTGATGATTGGCAACTTCAATATGAGCCTGTGCTAAACGGCGGTTAGTGTGACGGTGTGCGTAGCTGAACTATTTGCTTGCGTAAACTTTGCAAGCTTTTCTGCTAAGTCAGCAGGAAGCCTCAAAGCCGTCGAAAATTTTGAAAATGAACAAAAATCTTGTGCATGCTTGAAATTGCATGAGCTAGAGTTTTTGCTTTCTGCGAGATCCGTTTCGGCTTCTGCCATATATAGCTCTGCAATCCGCAGAAATGATTCCACAATCAATTTATGCGTAGCAAGTTCGGGCTTTTTAAACATACACAAAACTACAATGGCATTCCTAGTGGCAATAGCAAGTAAATTGCGATTATCAAGTGTATATTTTTTCTCACATGCCAACAATTGGCCTATCATTTTGTCCAACTCAGCTTCTGAAGTTTTTGTTAAA
>DATIHV010000219.1:0-2343 GCA_035480295.1 Gammaproteobacteria bacterium | reverse complement strand
GCTCCGCCAAGCTTATTACCAACTTCTTCCGCTCCCTTGCCGACTCCTTGCGCAGTTTTCTCAGCTGCCCCTTTAACTTCATCTATTGCACCAGTATCTGTCTTTTCAGACTCACCACCGATCCAACGCAGTATTTTATCTGGCACAGCATTGATTAAGGAAAAGCAGGTATTCGTGATTGCAATAACAAATGTTGAATATACAGAAATAACTACAAAGGAGGCGAACAAAGACTGCATACCGGAGGAAGCAGCCACAGTATCGAATACGGCGCCCATGCCAAAGTTTATTAATAACACAACTGCTTTATATACGCGGCCTGCAAGAATAAAACCAAAGATCATTAACATGGGACGCAGAAAAATATTGGCTAAGATTTGCAGCGCATGTGTGAGTTTACCCAGCTCATCGGCGGCAGGCACTACAATACCTAAAGCGATAATGGGTCCTGCAATCATTGCCTCCACTACTGTTAGCATCCATCCCAATACCCCCATGGTAAACATCATGAATGGAATTAGTGGCACATATACTGACAACATTGCACCAAAAGACCACAATATGGCAAAAAGTGGCAGCATCAATGCATATAGTGCTAAGATGACTAAAACCATAACTGCAGCGTAATCGCCAATTCTAGCCACTTGGACACCCAGATATTTGTCTGGAATCATCACAATAAGACCGGTGACGAGCGCCAAACTTATAACAGTCATAAAAGAAGCTTCAACTCCAACCATGAGCGAATTGCCATAAATTGCTTGGTTAATTAATGGATCGCCGGAACTGTTATTAAGCAAGTTTTGCAAATCGTTCATCGCACCAGTATTGAAGCTTGAGGCCGCATCTAATACTGAGCTAGCCACGCCGGAGCCTTTGCCGCCCTGAGCGCTAAAAATTGCGCCAGAAGCAGGTTTTATGTCATTAGTGACGTATGTATCCGCCATTCCTAATGCGTTGGATATTGCTTTCAGATCATCAGGAAATTGTACGCCGCCAGTACTAAGATTAAAATCTGTGAGGGCAAAACCATTTTTACAGGTTGGCCCGGAGCATGACGGTATACTACCTACACAATTACCTGTGCACGTTACAGAATTAGAGTCTTGAATAGCATCATAAATTAGAGCGCTCGGATAAACTACGTTGCCACCAACTACTTGGTTAAATACAAAATAGAATGCCCCAGCAGAAACCCAGCCATTCTCTTCGCCAAGCTTGATTGTTTGTTGTAAATTATCTGTGCCAGGTGCACCTCCGCTTCCTGAGGGCGCAGTTGATCCTACTGGCGGTATAAGCAAACTTGAAATCATGTTTTGATATGCTGTGGCCGCTTGATCAATAGCTCCTGGAGGGGGCAGATTCAGTGGCTCAGGATCACTAGCTGAGAGGGGTTCGGAATAAGTTCCATTTGCAAGTCCTTGTGCAATAGGCTGCAAGGCCGTTAGCATATTGCTAATTGCATTTAATTTGGTGTAATAGATTTTTTTTGCGCCATCACTTAAATCTGTGTCGCTTGGATTCTGTACCACATCATTGATTTTAGGATAATCGCTAGTACATACGGATCCTTCGATATCTAATGAACCACAAATTACCATGCCACTAGGATCGCTAGGATCGTTGACTCCAAAATAACTAGTGCCACTCATGATTGCATATTTGCCAGGATTATTTGCGGTGTCTGGTGTGCATCTGTCGTTAGGAAGCGCCGTTCTTACAACGGGATCGGCAGTTTTTGCCAGCGCGAAGTTAGTGACAAGCTGCCCATTATTTGACATCCAGTTACCATTTCCGTTATTAGCGTGAACGTTTTCGTTCGAAGTAGCTTGTTTATAGATTGTCGACATACAAGTTTGCGCGTTTAAAAGTTGTTGGGCCAATATTTTGCCTTTGTCGTATAACGATTGGTTGCCTTCACCAGTATTTGCCACCACTGTTCCGGCCGAGACGCTGGCACCTTGCGCCAATCCTTCTAGAGCAATGTTCCACAGTGCATCTGCTGCACCAATCCCTTGCAGGATAATCCACATTACAGTTACTTGAATCATCGAATAGCCGGAAGCTGGGGCCGGTACCATCAATGCCATGCCAGCTACAGATCGCATTGGGATCCATATTGCTGACCAGCTTTTGCCCATTGGTGTGCCTTCGTGTGCGGTATTAATTACCGAAAGAATACCAGCGTACGATACGACGATGGTGCCGGTTACCACGATGATAAAGTTAAACTTTTCCATTAGGTCTGAAAGCACTGGATTTGGTTGTCCGCCCAGTGGGATGCTACCAACGTTAGATCCAAAAATAATGCCTAATAAATTTACGGATTGATCGGTAGGGGGG
>DATIHV010000218.1:0-2924 GCA_035480295.1 Gammaproteobacteria bacterium | reverse complement strand
GATTGCTCTGTCTAATCTTTCTTCAAAAGTAGTTATTAAAGATTGTTGAAGTACTATATTCGCTAGGTTCGCCGCAATAATCTTCCTCACGGTGTCGTGGCTATTTTGGTCGAGCCACTTCTGGTCTTCAGGGCGTGGGTTGGGGTTGCTCAGTGTTTGTAAAACACAGCCCAGAACGGTAGTCAACGCTAGCCCGCCCACCGCATATGATCCATAATGCGCTAAACCAATAACTGAACGTAAAGCTCTTAGCATAATAAGCTTGCAGCTATCAGAACATGGTTGGTCTTGAATTTCATTAATTGCTTGGTCAAGTCGCGCTTCATCTTTGTGTGCAGCCATTTTTATGTATGCCTATGAATAAAGTAACTAAATTTTATTATAGCCTAATAATTGTGACGCAAATGTTACTGCACATCATTTTAAAGTTATATGGATGGCAAAAACTCTATAAAATATCGCAGCTTTAGCTTTCTGCAAACCAAGAATTTAATTTAAACTTGGCATCATCTATGCCCATGCCTTTTAATGAAGAGAACAATTGCACCGTAATTAGATAGCCATACTCAGCAAGTGCTTTACGTACTTCTAATAAGACATTATTCGCAGGACCGCGGTTTAATTTATCAGCTTTAGTTAACAATATATGCATAGGAATATCATACGATGCAACCCATTTGATCATCTGTTGATCGTGCGGTGTTAATGGATGGCGAATGTCCATGATGATCACTAAGCCACGTAATTGCTCGCGGGTTTCAATGTATTCAGATAAAGTCTTTTCCCACGCTTTTTGTACGCTATGCGATACCTTTGCATAACCGTATCCTGGCAAATCTACCAGAAAATATCCTTCAGCAATTTCGAAGTAATTCAATAGCTGAGTACGACCCGGTGTTTTACTGGTACGTGCCAGACCATTAATATTTGTGATGGTATTGATCGCGCTGGACTTACCCGCATTGGAGCGACCGGCAAAAGCGACTTCCCCCTTGCTGGCTGGCAGCTGGGAGATCTTTTGTGCGCTGGTAACGAATTTGGCCTGATTGTAATTCATTGAATGTTGACCTGATGCAAATTATCTTATTAGAAACATGTGGTTGATTATATCAGGAATCGCAATGTAATTTTACCCGTAATATCGCGATTTTAGCGAGTTACCTGTAATTTGCATTCTCGTATAGTAATACTATTGGAAATTGGTACCAAAAAGTAGTACTATTATGATAAAAGAAACGGATAAAGGTGCTGTGGTTTCGGTTAGAAGGTTTTTGCTAACTGCAGGAGTTGAACATGTTGATACATAAAGGGTACATAGGGCATGTAACTTTTGATGATGAAGCTGAAATTTTTCACGGGGAAGTTTTAAATACTAGAGACGTTATTACGTTTCAAGGCGAATCCGTAGCGGAATTAAAACAAGCTTTTATTGATTCAATTGAAGAGTATCTAAACTTTTGTAAAAAAATCGGTGAAGAGCCTGATAAACCATTTTCCGGTAAGTTTAATGTGAGACTAGATCCCCAGATCCATCGCGATGCGGTGATTGCGGCGCGAAAGTCTGGCGTAAGCTTAAATTCATGGATAGCAAATATTGTGCAGAAGTCATTAGGCGACAACCATATATAAGGTGTTGGTTGACGCACACCACTAGTTTAGATGTAAAATAAAGTAACTTACTCACACGGTATCCTATTAATGTCTAGATTTGTGGGCATAGGACTAATATTTATTTTAAGCATAGCCTTGCCGGTATATGCTCAAAATGAAGACGCGCGAACCTTGCGCGGCAACCCTATAGCCGGCAAAACAAAGTCAGCAGTCTGTGTTGCATGCCATAACTTAGATGGTAATTCTACTACCCCAGCTTGGCCGAAGATTGCTGGTTTAGCAGAAGAATATATAGTGCAGCAGTTGTTAGATTTTCAAAAAGGCGAGAAAGGTCCGCGCTATGAGCCTACAATGTATGGAATAACGCAACCGTTATCGGCGCAAGATATTGCCGACTTGGCGGCTTTTTATGCCACACAAACTATGACTGTTGGTGCAGCTGATCCTAGCAAAGTTGCGTTAGGGCAAATAATATATAGAGGTGGTAATCTGACAAGCGGGGTGCCAGCATGTTTAGCGTGTCATGGTCCTACCGGGGCCGGAAATTATTTGGCGAATTTCCCTAGGCTGGGTGGCCAAAATAGTGATTATATTATTGCGCAATTAAATAAGTTTAGAAATAATCAACGTAGTAACGATGCAAACAATATCATGCGCGATATTGCAGGGATGATGACAGACAAAGAAATTGAGGCGGTGGCAAGCTATGTGGCAGGTTTACATTAAATTTATTCGAACATGTTGTTTGGTAGCGCTTTTGTTACCAGCATTAGCAATTGCGGCAGCAGCGCCGCCACAAAAAAACTTTTTTGTTGAAGGGCAGGATTACGTAAAGCTGCCTGATTCAGTGCGCGCTAATACTACCGCCCATCAAGTATTGATGACCGATCCGCATAAAGTACAAGTATTGTTTTTCTTTAGCTATGGATGCCATGGTTGTGAAATGTTTCATAAACCTTTTGAAGAATGGCTGGCAAAACAAAAAACTGGGCCAAAAGGTAAAGTCGTAGTTTATACATATCCTGTTTCGTTTAATGCACAATGGAGCATGCTGGCTAGGTTGTATTATGTACGTCAAATATTAGATCCGCTGGGCAAAACAGACAATGCAATTTTTCTGGCATTACAAAAACAAGGCATGAAGCTGTGGGATGTGAACACCATGAAAAGCTTCTTCATACTGCACGGCTACACTGCGGAGCAGTTTGATCAAGCATACAATTCTTTCAACGTAAATCGTCAAGTACAGCGTGCGGATGCTATATCTAAGGCATTTAACATTGTTCTAACCCCAGAAGTGATCGTAAACGGTC
>DATIHV010000217.1:0-3497 GCA_035480295.1 Gammaproteobacteria bacterium | reverse complement strand
AATTAGTTAAAGATTTAATTACCAAACATCCCGAACTAAACCTCACCAAGATCGTAGTATCAGAAGCAGGAGCTTCAGTATATTCAGCTTCTGCATTAGCTGCCGAAGAATTTCCTAACCTGGATGTGTCGCTACGCGGAGCGGTTTCGATTGCACGCAGATTACAAGATCCTTTAGCGGAACTAGTCAAAATCGAACCTAAATCCATAGGCGTTGGCCAATATCAGCATGATGTAAATCAAACGCAATTGGGCCGCACATTGGATGCAGTGGTTGAAGATTGTGTAAACAATGTTGGTGTGGATGTTAATACCGCTTCTAGTGCATTAATGGCACGCGTTGCAGGTTTAAATCAACAAATCGCTGAAAACATTGTAAGTCACCGCAACCAACAAGGTGTGTTTAATGATCGCAGTGAACTGTTACAGGTATCACGGCTCGGCCCTAAAGCATATGAACAAGCGGCTGGATTTTTGCGCATTATGCAGGGTAAAAATCCATTAGATAGCTCTGCAGTGCATCCGGAAAGTTACGAGCTGGTACAAAAAATACTTGCGCAATTAGATGTGACTATTTCTGATTTAATCGGCAATATTGACATATTGCGTCGTGTTGATCCAAATAAATTTGTGGATGCTAATTTTGGTTTACCAACCGTGCAAGATATTATCAAAGAACTAGAAAAGCCAGGTCGCGATCCGCGTCCAGAATTTAAAACCGCGCAATTTAGCGCTAATGTTAATTCATTAAATGATTTAAAACCCGACATGATCTTAGAAGGCGTAGTAACCAATGTCGCCAACTTTGGTGCTTTTGTAGATATCGGCGTACATCAAGATGGTTTAGTACACATCTCTGCGTTGGCAAATCAATTTGTTAAAGATCCACGTGCATTTGTTAAAGCCGGCGATATTGTAAAAGTAAAAGTTCTAGAAGTAGATATGGATCGCAAACGGATCAGCTTAACCATGCGCATGGCAGATGAAAGCGCTAAGTCTGCGGAAAAAACTACCCACAAGTCAGTAACAAATCAACAACAAAAAACGCAAGCTACTGTAAAGAAAACCAATCCGTCTAAAAAGCCAGTAAAAGTTGCCGCTCAAAAACCAACATCAGTTTTTGGTGAAGCTTTACTCGGAGCATTAAAAGGCAAGGCTACAGAAAACGTAGATTAGAGCCCTTTTTCTTGCATGCGCACTGAAACCTTTTTACTTTAATACGGTCGAATACATAGGTTTCAACTGCGAGAAGTCAAAATGCCTATGTTGCTTCGTCCTGACTTTTGGTTAGAATTTGGAAAAGAGTTTTTTTGGAGACACCCAATAGCTTTTTTTCAAAGAATGCGCGGGACTTATTTAAAGCAGCGCGGCGATGTGGGCATAAATAATACTGTCCGCATGGCTGCCGGAATCAACGTAGGGCTAGCTATCGGGGCGTTTATAGCGGTCTCGATTGCATCTCACGGCGCAGTCCCTATCATCGCGGGTGTAGTCGCTGGAGTACTTTTTGGACCCCTAATACTAACAACCCTTGTCATGTCACTTAATGAGGCTGCGCATAATTGCAAGGAGAAAGACTATCAAAAAAGTTATCGAGCGAGCGCAAAGCAGAAGCAGCAGCAGGCCGAGAAGCTACAAGTAAGCACAACGGTTAAACAGCCAAATGAAGTAGTGAACGAAGAAAAAAAGCAGTGGCTAATATTGCAATTTTTGGGAATATCAAAAAAGGAGCCTTCGAATTCAATAGCCGGTACAGGAAACAAGAACGGTACTACTACTCCTGCTCGCAAACGATCTGGCAGCAGCAATAGTCAACAATAATTAATTTTAGCGGGAGTAATCATGAGTTATGGTTCATCAGATAACGAAGACGAAGAAGAACAAGAAAAGTTAAGCTTTGGCGCAAAGCTGCGATATCTAATTCAAAACAATTGGCATTATGTTGTTTTGATCGCTGCGATAATTGCATTTATTGTTGCCACGCATGGCATAGGTGCTATTCCTGTCGCGATGGGACTTGGCGCAGTTATTCCGGCATCTTTTATGCCGGCAGTAATGGTTGGTTTATATGCATTGGGTGCATCTGGGCTGTTTATTGCGACGAGCGCAATTGCTACCCGTATGTTAAAATGGTTCAATAATCCAACCAGTAAATCCATATTTCAGCGTATGCTGCGCACTATAGCTCCACTCGTGTTGTTTGTTGAGCATTATAAATGGGCGATGGTGTCCGCAGTAATGTTTGGTTATGCATTGTTTGCAACTCTAGGTTTAGCTGGTTTGCCAAGCCTGATAGCGGCAATGCCTGCAGTCACGAGTTTGCCTGCGGCTTTCACAACAATGTTCAGTGGAGCTGTCGTTACTGCTGGACAAGTGTTTTATAGCATTTTATTTGGTGGTATTGCGGCAACTGGACTGTATTCATCAGCGTCTAGTATTATTTATGGCATTGTTAAGCACACTGTAGGGTGGGGTAGAGACGAGCAAGGTAAACATTTAAAGAATGAAAAAATAGGTCTTGTGCCTTGGTTCCTTCGTGGGCTTATTCGGCCCGTCATTGAACATCGTGGATGGATTACTTTTGGCATGGCTGTGGCAACGATTGTCGCACCATTTGCGGCAGTTGGCATAATGTTTGGCGGTGGTGCGATCTCGGCAGCAGGCTTAGGCATTGCCGCTCTCGGTGCTGACGCGGTTGGCGCCGCCTTTACTGCAATCATTGCTCCTATAGCATCATTCTTTGCGCTTCGTATTTTGTCTGTGATTAGTTCTGTTATTGGAGAGTCGTTGGAAGGCACGTGGGAAACGAAAATACCTACGTTGCGAGAGGATTTAGACGCGTTTAAATATCGTGCAGTGGAGGACGACAGTATGGATGTTGGACCTTACGAAGAACAAGAAGAGCCAGAATATACCAGCAGCGCGCGTGACAATAACGCAATAACACCGTATGCAGCGCACCGAAAGACGAATTATAACCAAAACACCCACCGATATGACCCACAACCCCCACCTTATCCGAAACCAAACACCAATAATCGCACCAATAATAATGGCCGCGGCAGATCCAGTTCTGGCAGTTAAGGTTAACCCATAAACATAACTCGATTTTTCATCAAGTGCCCTACGTGGTACAATGAACGCCTCTTTTTATGATAGTGAACTAGGTCACTTTCCAGTATGCATACTGCCAATAAACAACGAATCTACCGCTATATGGCCGCCAATGGGGTAAAATCCTTGCCGCACATAAAAAATATCCTCGCCATAGCCTCTGGTAAGGGCGGTGTAGGCAAATCCACGGTTGCGGTTAACCTGGCCTTAGCTCTGCACGCCCAGGGCGCTACAGTGGGTTTATTGGATGCTGATATCTATGGCCCCAGCCAACCGCATATGTTGGGGATCACAAGCAAACCTGTGATTCGTGCCGATAAAATGATTGAGCCAATCCTGGCCTGGGGTTTGCAAACGATGTCCATAGGCTACTTAATCGCTGCA
>DATIHV010000216.1:0-4885 GCA_035480295.1 Gammaproteobacteria bacterium | reverse complement strand
ACTACAAGATAAAATCTTGCTATTTGTCATAGTCAGCGTTTTGCCAATATCTATGTATACGCCACCGCCAGCACCCATCCCGCCACCAGTCGCAACATTGTTATCAGAAATATCTACAGGATAGCCATCACCTTTAGCTTTACCGTTTTGTAAAATCATATTTTGTAAAGTTAACGATGCATTCGAAGTAGCAAGCAATCTATATTGGCTAGCACCATTAATGGTGGTAACAGTGGTTCCGTTAGTAGGCTGCAGCGTAACTGTCTGGGTAATTATTGGCAAATTGGCGGCTACGGTTATAGTGGTGTTAACTCCGAAATTAAATTGAATTGTTCCACTGGTACCACTGGCGTTTAATTGAGTAAGGCAATAACGCAAATCACCGGTTGTACCACTACCGCTTCCACCACCACCTGGGTTGGTATCGGTATTTACGTTTACTGTATATGTGACAGCAAAAGCCACGCTAATTTGCCCTAAGAAGCAAACTATTATTTTTACGCAGTAGTAAATCCGGTTTTGCATCGCAACCTTTTTTATGTATAATTGCTAGTTAGATAACAATTGACCTCTAAATACACTCCTTCACTTTATATTTTAGGAAACGCTATAGATTCCGCATTGCTTTTTGATGGTGCTTCACTAAATTAAAGTTAAGCCCGATTTAAAAGTACAAGGTGTGGCAATGTATCAGCATATCAGCGGACCGGATCAAACAAACATAGGTATCGACTATGCAAAAATTTCAGTTGTACCAAAATCCGGCTATTTGGGCATGTGCGTATTTTTTAATACTTATGAACAACTTCTATCACAACCTAACAACCAGGTAGAGATAACTCATGCTCATGCAGCAACCAGTAGATTTGGCAAAAAACACTTTCAAATCGGGCATATTGAATGTCCTCAATTCCGCGAGCACGCAAATCCGCAAGAATTAGCGCTATGGGATGCATTAGCCTACACGCGTTCTATTCCCTGGAGTATGTATAGAGAGCGAGCGCCCTATGCAGAATTTTCCTCACAAAGTAGATTGGTATTTATATATAGAAACCCGTTAGATCAACTTGTCTCGCATTACAAGCATTGCAATAAGCTTCCCGCAGATGATGCGGCTGATCCAATTGATCCTCAAGCACTAGAAAAATTCATTTTTGAATATAATGCTCTTGGCGCATACATTAAAATGTTTTACTCATTTCATATCGCAAGACAACATTATGCGGCACACATATTGTTTGTACCATATGAGGAGATAATGCAAAATCGCGCATATGCGATGCAGATAATTTTGCGGCATCTTGCGCTACCATATGATGAAACTGCATTTAATAGAGCCTTAGAATCAACCTCGATCACGCGTTTAAAAGCTGAAGAGCAACTCAGACAGAGCGCAATATCTGGTGGTAGCGGCCCATCCCGGCACATTCGTAACGGTGGTACTGGCGTGTGGCAAAAGCATATGACGCCGCAAATGGTGCAGCGAATTGAAGCAGAATTGCAGAAATTCGACTTGTCGTTATGTATGTTTCATTTGGCAGATGAATTCGAGCCGCAATTTGCGTTTTTGCAGCCTATGTCTTCTAGCAACATAAGGGCTAGGGCGCGGCTATAGGCTGGCATCCTTCACTGAGTTATGCGCTTCTCTTGACAATGTTTAGCTATCCAACCTATATTTATATATAGTGGTAATAAATGGATCAAGGTGGGTCCACTCGCGATAAGATGTACGCAGAGATAATAATACAATAAATAGAGATAGGTCATGTATAGGGGCATTAATGCGCTAAATATTGATAAAATAGGCCGTGTAGCACTGCCCACTCGTTATCGCATCGAAACTAAAATCGCAAATTATCAGTTTTTATCCTGCATCACGTAGAATGCAGAGTTAGGTATTTATTATGCAAGCAGAATGTATGATTATGAAAACAGAACATCAAACTGTAATGCTCGAAGAAGCATTAACAGGTTTAAATATTCAACCGAACGGAATTTATCTGGATGCAACCTATGGTCGCGGTGGACATTCTCGTGGTATATTAAAGCATCTGAATTCTTCAGGGAAGTTATTAGTGATGGATAAGGATCCGCTGGCTGTTGCCGATGCGCGGAATTTAGCTCACAGTGATGCACGTATCAGTGTATTTTCCGGTTCATTTAGAGAAATCTCTACATTCTGTAATCAAGAAGGTGTCATAGGTAAGGTTAATGGCATACTTTTTGATTTAGGTGTTTCATCACCACAATTAGATCAAGCTGATCGTGGTTTTAGTTTTATGCGTGCTGGTGCATTAGATATGCGCATGGATCCAACATCTGGAATTTCAGTTGCAGAATGGTTAGCTAGCGCAAGTGCTGAGCAAATTGCATGGGTGTTAAAACATTATGGTGAAGAACGTTTTAGCCAACGCATTGCAAATGCCATAGTTGCAACACGCGATCAAAATCCTATCACTACCACAGTACAGTTAGCTGAAGTTATTAGCAAAGCAATGCCAGTTAAAGACAAGCACAAACATCCGGCTACACGCAGTTTCCAAGCATTGCGCATTTACATTAATAACGAATTAGATGAATTAACTGCAGCACTAGATCAAATGTTGCAAGTATTAACGGCACATGGCCGTTTAGTGGTAATTAGTTTTCATTCACTAGAAGATCGCATTGTTAAACAATATATTGCGCAGCATGCCAAAGGCGATGATCTGCCGCGTTTACTGCCAATTAAACATGCTGACTTGCAGGCACCACGCTTACGCAAAGTTGGTAAAGCTTTGAAACCAACTGATGCCGAAGTGCGCAGCAACGTACGTGCGCGCAGTGCGATATTACGTGTTGCAGAAAAATTACCGGAGGCCGCCAATGCATAAATTAGCGATTGCGGGTCCATTTTCTGGCATTATGATAACTAAACAATTAGTAATTTGTGGAATGTTAGGCGTATTAGTTTTAGCCCAAGCACTAGGGGTTATTTACGTTAAACAAAATAAGCGCTTATTAAATGCAACTTTGCAAAATTTATATACCGTGCGCGATAAGCTGCATGTAGAATGGAGTCAGTTGCTTTTAGAACAAGGGACTTGGGAAGCTGATGCTCGCGTAGAACGCATGGCGCGCGATCAATTAGGGATGGTTGTTCCGGATAAAGTTAATGTTGTGGTGCCGAGGAATTAATGAAGGCTAAAGCGAAGCTACAAACAAAGATACCAGGTAGATATTTAGTTCTACTAACGGCGTTCGTTTGTATGTTTGGCATGGTCGCGGCGCGCTTAGGATATTTGCATGTTGTGAAACATGATTTTTTACGCACTCAAGGTGAAGCACGCACTAGACGAGAAGTAAAAATTGCTGCATATCGCGGTATTATTAAAGATCGTAACGGCGAATCATTAGCCATTAGCACCCCGGTTGACTCGGTTTGGATTAATCCACAAGAAGTTGATTTAAAAGATCCTAAGCTCAAACAAGTAGCTAAATTACTAGATTTACATGTGCACACTATGCGCGATAAAGTGCGTAAAGGTGCGCATAAAGAATTTGTTTATTTACGCCGCCACATTGATCCAAAAGTTAGTAAGAAAATCCAGGCATTACAAGTTGCCGGCATACATTTGTTACCGGAATATAAACGTTACTATCCAACTGGCGAAGTAACCGCGCCAGTACTTGGCACAACCAATGTGGATGATCGAGGCCTAGAAGGATTAGAACTTGCCTACAATACTTGGTTGCAAGGTAAGCCCGGTAAAAAAATTGTAGAGCGCGATAGATTAGGGCGCGAAGTTGAACTGCTAGACAGCAATGAAGTGCAACCTGGCAAAGATTTGGTTTTGAGCTTAGATTCAAGATTGCAATTTTTAGCCTACAAAGCATTGCGCGCTGCTGTTACCGAGCACAATGCAATTTCTGGCAGTGCAGTCGTGTTGGATGTAAAAACCGGCGAAGTGCTAGCGATGGTCAATGACCCTAGCTTTAACCCTAATCGACGCGAACGTGATCAGCATGCGCATTATAGAAACGCTGCTGTAACAGATGCTTTTGAACCAGGCTCAGTATTAAAAACTTTCAGCATGGCCGGTGTTTTAGAAAGAACCAAGATTAACCCTAACATGGTGATTGATACTAGTCCTGGTTATATCAAGTTAGCTGGCGGGGTAGTGAGGGAAGATCATTATAAAGGCGGAACTTTAGAGTTTGCCTCGATCCTCAAAGAATCTAGCAACGTTGGGATTACCAAATTAGTTTTAAATTTAAAACCTCAGGATTTAGTTGATACTTATACGCGCATGGGTTTTGGTGAAATTACCGGAAGCGGTTTTCCAGGAGAGAGTGCTGGTTACGTAACTATTCCACGGCAAAATCAAAGTTTTGTAATGGCTACTATGTCATTTGGCTACGGTGTTTCAGTTACCCCATTACAGCTCGCGCAGGCTTATGCTATTATTGGCGCTGGTGGTATTAAGCGGCCAGTAAGCTTTTTGAAGCTTGACGATGGCGCAGTAGACGGAATCCGAGTTCTTAAGCCTAATGTTGCGAGACAGGTGCTCGATTTACTTTCTATTGCTGCTGATCATGATCGCTCTAATGCCCGTGTGTCTGGGTATCGGGTTGCAGGAAAAACAGGTACCGCGCGTAAACTTGGTAAAGATGGCCTTTATGACAAAAGCCGTCACAGAGCTATGTTTGGCGGGTTGGCTCCAGCTATTAACCCTCGCGTAGCGATAGTAGTAGCTATAGACGAACCTCGCTCTGGGGCATGCTATGGCAACCAAGTAGCAGCGCCGGTATTTTCACGTATTGCTAGTGGAGCATTGCGCTTATTCAAAGTAGCGCCCGATTTGCTGGACACACATGGGGTACATGTGGCAAGTTCTAGCAATCC
>DATIHV010000215.1:0-3473 GCA_035480295.1 Gammaproteobacteria bacterium | reverse complement strand
TTAACAGCCGGTGTTGAACATATCGACGTTTGGTGCATCTGCAGATGACTTTAATTGACGCACATACACGAAGAATTGAACTTTTGCGCTGGGCGTTGTCTAAATATGCAGAGGTAGAAATGTATGCAGTTTGATGAAGCTACATTATTATTTAGGGCCACAGAAGGCGCCAAGAACGCACAGGCGGAAAGTAGGGTGCTTGCTGAGAAAGCCGCTAAACGCAGAATCAGCGCGAAATTGCGCGGAACAGCGCTAAATGCATGTGCATCAGAAATTACCGTAGAGTTAGATCATTGGAACAACGGTCTTAAATCATATGTGATTAATAATCAAAAGGTAGAGATAATTGCATCTTTGGGCGCTGGGGTAGCTGGATCTACTTTTTTAGCTAGAGATGGCACTGGCAAAATGTTTGTAGTTAAGGCTGCAACAGTAATTTTTGACAAAAAGACCGTATCAGGTGGTAAATTATTTAAGCCAGCATTATTTTGGAATCGTAAAATATTGGCGCGCGCTATAAGAGAGTCAGGAAATATTTGCAAGAATGGACTTGAGTCACAAGTTTTAATTGATGCTGAACAAGGACATGTGTTTGTTACAATGCCATTTTATCCAGGCGTTTCAGTAAAAGCTAGACTTGCAGCCATACAACAAGAAATTAAGGATAAAATCAACTCTAATAATAAATTAGAAGCCATGCGATTGTTCCGCGAAATGTTCGAAATATTATTACAAGTCCTAACCATATTACAGAAGTTTCATCAAAAAACCGGCTTAGTACATGGTGATGCTTGGTTAGATAATTTTATGATAAACGATGCTGGCATAATAAATATGATTGACTACGGCAGTTGCTGCCAACAAGGCATTAACAGCGACATGTATTTTGCGCAAGAGTTACCATTATCTGGTGGTGATTACCACACAGCACCTGAAATGCCATGTAAGGCTACACAAGAAACGCTTAGCGCAGAATATATTATGAACAAAATATGTAGCAAAATTCGGAGTGAAGGCAGCAAACTTGAAAAATTGCTTAAGGCAGAACGTCCGCTTCAAGATGCAGATAAGCATGCGTCGGCCAATACAGTACGTGTGGCAAGACCTGAAATTGACATGAATACTGAAATTGTTGAGTTAAATACAACTTTGGCGCAACTGGAAAAAGCAAAAAACACTATAATGGTTAAGGCACGTGCTGCAGAAGAAGCGAATGCCAAGAAAGGCATACAGACCACAGCCGATGAAGTATGCATTTTTAGAGATTGGCGTGAATATTCTGGCACAATAAGTGAAAAAACAGACTTGCATGCGGTAATGGCAAGCTATTTATTTGAAGCAATAATGCCCCTTGTGAGCGAAGACACAACATGGCCCACCGATGCAAATGAAGTTGGATCAGGTGAGTTTGCGACGCTGATTTTTGACACTATGCGTTGGTGCACCTTGAATGCATGTAACTCTGACTGGTTCTTTGCAAAAATGCAGATGAGTGAAAATGTAAATTTCATAGACAAAATAAAAGCAGAACGTGATCGCATAATGTTAGAAAAAGGCTTTACTACTTCAGAGCAAGCACGAGCTAATGTAGCAGAAGCTATTGCAATGATCGAGGGGCTTATAAACCGCATCACTGCAAAGGAAAGCGACCTGAGTAAAATACAGTTGCAAGTCGCTGCTTAATTTAACGGCATATAAATATCAAATCTATTCGCTTTACCAATTTGTTCACTATGAGGTTTCACCATAGCCAAATGTGGCGCAATACGTGGGCGCTTTACTACTACGCGACGTTTACTTACTTTGCGCGCGATTTCTAGCAGCTGATCTGCATCTGGATCATCGCCGACAATTTCTTTTAATATACGCAAATCTTGTTTTACTAAGGCGCTCTTTTCGCGCACGGGAAACATAGGATCTAAATATACTACATCTGGATATTGTTCTGGCTGCAGAGTGCGCATAAATAGCAACGAATCATCGTTAATCAGCTGCATTCTATTTATAATTTCATGAATATTGGCATCGTGCTTGCCGCGTTCTAAAGCATCCGCAAGCAAATCAGCAATTGATGGTGCACGCTCCAGCATGGTTACGTTGCACCCCAGACACGCCAATACGAACGCGTCTTGACCCAATCCGGCAGTAGCATCAAGTATTGATAATGGCAATCCGTAAGTTTTTAAACCAACGGCTTTAGTTATAGGCTGGCCATTGCCGCCACCATGCAGGCGCCTATGGGTATTAACCGCGGATGCAAAATCAATATAGAGGGGAGGGGTTGCCATTATTTAGACACGTTCTTCATCAGTGAACAGTGTTTGCACAAAATCTTCCGCATTAAACGGCATCAAATCGTCAACCTTTTCACCGACGCCAATATAACGAATTGGTAAATTTAATTTATTTGCAATCGCAAATATAATGCCGCCTTTTGCAGTGCCATCCAATTTAGATATAACTAAACCAGATATTTGCATTGCTGCATGAAACATCGCAGCTTGTTGTAAAGCATTTTGGCCTATAGATGCATCTAACACTAACATTACTTCCTGCGGAGAATCAGCATCAATTTTTTGTAACACACGTTTAATTTTTTTAAGCTCTTCCATTAAATGTGCTTGTGTGTGTAGGCGACCCGCAGTGTCAACAATAACGACGTCATACTTACGTGCCGTTGCGGCTTGTAGTGCATCATATGCAACGGAGGCACTATCTGCACCTGAATGTTGGCTAATAACTGCAACCCCGTTTTTATCTCCCCACGCAATTAATTGATCTATCGCAGCGGCTCGAAATGTATCGCCAGCTGCCAGCATAACTTTTTTACCTGAAGTTTGTAGCTGTTTTGCCAGTTTACCAATAGTTGTGGTTTTACCTGCGCCGTTCACACCAATCATTAAAATCACAAAAGGTTTGCCATTATCGGGAATTGCCAAAGGCTTGGCACACGAAGTTAATATATTGGTTAAATATTGTTTTAAGGCTTGTTCCAAGACTTCTGGATCGGATAAATGTTTGCGTTCAACTTGATCGGTTAAGTGGGCCATGATTTGTTGCGTAGTGTCCAAGCCCAAATCGGCCGTGATTAATATACGCTCTAGCTCTGTGAGCAATTCTGGATCGATTACCTTTTTGCCACGTAGAAGATTGGCAAGTCGGCTGGTAAATTGGAGCTTGGTGCGTAATAATCCGGATATAAACTTAAACATTATAAGGCCTTATTCATGAGCGCACAGTCTAGCATTAGAATAATTGGGGGTAAATGGCGCAGCCGAAAAGTAAGCTTTGAAACTAAAGATTTGCTACGCCCTACTCCGGACCGTGTGCGCGAGACACTGTTTAATTGGTTGGCGCCGCATATTGCTGGCACCGTGTGTTTAGATTTATATGCTGGTAGTGGCGTGTTAGGGTTTGAAGCGCTGTCGCGCGGCGCAAGCCAAGTTATTGCTGTAGAGCTAGATCATCAGAGC
>DATIHV010000214.1:0-2211 GCA_035480295.1 Gammaproteobacteria bacterium | reverse complement strand
TTTGATTATAAGAAGATTTCTGGTTTGTCGAATGAAATTGTGGAAAAATTAACAAAAACTAAGCCGCAAACAATTGGCCAAGCATCACGTATTTCAGGTGTTACACCAGCAGCAATCTCCTTGCTATTAATTTACTTAAAGAAAAAGCGTGACGATGCAGAATAAAACACAAGGACAATTACAGCAGGGACTGGCTGCAATGGGGTTTGATCTCCCACCAAATCGCCAGGAAAAATTAATTGCTTATGTAGAACTTCTGGCCAAATGGAACAAAGCGTATAATTTAACTGCCGTGCGCGCGATAGATCAGATGATCCCGCTGCACATTTTAGATAGCCTGAGTTTATTGCCATTTATGTCTAAGGTTACGCGTGTGCTGGATGTAGGTACAGGGGCAGGCTTGCCGGGCGTTCCATTGGCAATTGTTTGCCCAGAAATTTCCTTCCAATTGGTTGATAGTCAACAAAAAAAGATAAACTTTATACAACATGTGATAACATCATTAGCAATACCCAATGTGACCGCAATGCAGCATAGAATCGAAACTTTAGAACCAAGTTTAGCGGCTGACATGGTGGTGTCACGGGCGTTTGCGAGTTTGGATGAGTTTGTGAAGCTGGTTGGGCATTTGTGTAATGCGAACACTAAAATTGTAGCCATGAAGGGCCGACGCGAGTTAGCGTTACAAGAAGTGCAGGCCTTACCGGCAAATTTTGCGCTAATAAACATAGAATCGGTACAAGTACCAGGAATCAACGCGGAGCGTTGTTTAGTATTCCTGCAGAAAAAAGAAGGATAGATCAAGTGGGTAAAGTAATTGCATTAGCCAATCAAAAAGGCGGGGTTGGCAAAACCACTAGTAGTGTAAATTTAGCAGCATCGTTACATGCGATTAAACAAAAAGTATTATTGATAGATTTAGATCCGCAGGGCAACGCTACTATGGGTAGCGGTGTTAACAAAAATGATTTAAACCTAACGGTTAATGATGTATTACAAGAAACTGCATCAATCACTGATGCAATTATTAAAGCTACACCGGGTGGTTATGATCTATTGCCAGGTAATGGCGATTTAACTGCAGCAGAAATTTCTTTAATCAACAAGCCGCAGCGTGAACAAAAATTAAAAACTGCTTTAGCTAAAGTGCAAGACAAATATGATTTTATTTTATTAGACTGCCCGCCATCTTTAAACATGTTAACGTTAAACGCACTTGTTGCTGCAAATTCATTGTTAATTCCAATGCAATGTGAATATTACGCATTAGAAGGTTTGTCGGCATTGTTGCAAACTATGAATCAAGTAAAACAAAGCGTAAACCCAAATTTACACATCGAGGGCATACTGCAAACCATGTATGATCCGCGTAATCGTTTAGCCCAAGATGTAGCTAAACAATTGAAAGGACATTTTCCAAACAAAGTTTATAAAACCGTAATTCCACGCAATGTACGCTTGGCGGAAGCACCAAGTCATGGTGTGCCAGTATTGTTATACGATAAAGCCTCACGGGGATCTACGGCGTATTTGGCTTTGGCTGGTGAAGTTTTAAAAGCTAAAAAACTGCAACCAGAAGCTGCTGAAGCATAATATTAGGGGAATAAAATGGCTGGAAAAAAACGCGGATTAAACAAGGGACTGGATGCGTTATTAGCAGATACTTTAGATTTAACTAAGGTTTCACCTAAAGATTTAATGAATGCACCTGGCAGTGCGCCGGTTACTCCACAATTAGCTGCTGGATTTGTGGAATTAAATGTAAAACGTCTGCGCCCAGGTAAATTTCAACCGCGCCGTGCTATGCAAGAAGCAGAATTAGAAACTTTAGCTAATTCAATCAAAGAGCAGGGTATATTACAGCCAATAGTTGTGCGCAATATCGGTAACAACAATTATGAAATAATTGCCGGGGAGCGTAGATGGCGTGCGGCACAATTAGCTGGTTTAACCAATGTGCCAGTAATTATCAAAGATGTAGCTGATCAAGCTGCTTTAGCTATTGCCTTGATAGAAAATATTCAACGTGAAAATTTAAATCCTTTGGAAGAAGCTATCGCATTTGAGCGCTTAGGTACTGAATTTGGTTTATCACATGAAAAAATCGCTGCTGCAGTTGGTAAATCCAGAACAACAATTACGAACCTGTTACGGATCTTAAATTTACGCACCGACGTAAAGTTACTATTAGAAAACGGCGACATCGAATTA
>DATIHV010000213.1:0-1935 GCA_035480295.1 Gammaproteobacteria bacterium | reverse complement strand
TGATAATCCAGATAGTCCTAATACCCCGCTGCAAGGCGTTAAATAGGTATATGCCTTGGGATTTGATCTAGATCAGCAAATCATGCACCCTGTGAATGATTTTGTGAATCTTACATATCCAACGCGCTTTGGCGGTGAAATTTACGCATCCTATAGAATGCTCGGGCCATTAGGTTTCGAGTTAGGTTATCATTGGACTACCGATAAAGGCAAAAACATTGTCACTGTGCCGGGCACGGTTTTATTTAATACCGCCGCGACTATCTCTACGGAATATGAATGTAAACTGCGTGTTGAAGATACGTACTTAGACGCATATTGGCATTACAAAATCAGAAAAATTGCTGAATTAAAACTAGGAATAGGTGTAGGTTTCGTGCGTGAAAATCTACGGTTTTATAATCCCGCCGGATTTACCGATCCTTTAGGTACTGCATTGGCGGCTATGACAACGAACACTACTATCACAGCGCGTTTTAATATGGGGATTCAAACGATGCTGACGAAACGCATAGGCGCAAGAGCTTTGTTTGGTTATCAGACAACTTCAAGTGTTAAAGGTACCATGGTGCCAGGTGGTGCTAATCCGCACATGTTTGCGAATTCATATATGGTCTCGATTGGATTGTATTATACAATCACGGGGTATTATGATGATAACCCGGGGCCTAATGGAGAATTTCTTAACTAAGTGGAATTGGAAAAATTGGAAAAACTTGAACCTGAATCTGATCGATTTGTCAGATCTGGTTTACTTAAATCGACCCAATATGCATGGAATGCCTGTTTTGCGGACCGTTTATTAGGAGGTGTGTCTGGATCTGGTGGTTGCACGTTTGGATCAAGTTTTAGTGATCCATCAGTATCCCTTGTTAAGCCTAGTGCAGATGCAAAGAGGCTTAAATCGTCATACGTTACCCCAGTCTGTGGATCAGTAAGTCTATTTTCTTGAAAAATATTAAATGCTGCTTGCGCAGTAGCCAGATCTCCAAATCCTATAGGTAGGCTTAGCACTTTTGGATTTTCAATTAATGCAATTATAAAATCGGCAGCCCTTTTCTCATGGTTCTTGCGGATTGTAAATACACCGCTGCCTTGGCCTTTTAGTAATGCGGAAAATAACATCGTAAAGCCAATTTGCCCTTTAATATATGCAGAGCTTTTGCCTTGTTCGTCTGCTTTGCTCAAATGTAATTCACGATTAGCAGTGCTTGGTGTTTCGTTTTTATTTAGTGCATAAACATCTAGCGCACCGTTTTTTTCTTCGGTTACAAAGGTTTGTGTGCTATTGGCAGGTTTGCTATCGCTTGAAGTTGAATTGTAATGGGTGCATAAGCCTTTTACAGTTTGATGTAAGGTGGCGTTCTGTGGGGCCTTGTAGGATTCAAACACGGTAGTGAGTGTGAGGTTTTGCGCTGCTTTGCTATGTGTGAATGATGCATTATTCCAAGATGCAAGAGGAGTAATAGGAGCTTTGGTTGTAGTAGTGCTTTGAGTAGGTGTTTTTGTAATTATATCATCAGTTGTTTTTGTAGTTATATCTTCAGTTAATGTCACTGTTTCAACAATTGTTTCTAATCCACTATTTATGAGATCTTCATTAACTTTAGTATCTACTTTTCCGTGTTTATCGTCACCCAGTTGTTGGTCTGATTGTAGTGTTGTGGCAAGATCTTGCTCGGTGGTAACACTTTTTTCCGTTATGGATTCCATAAATTCGCTTAATTTATCCTCTTCACGCGTTACTTTGGCAGCGCCGCGTACTGCGGCAAGCATTACGCCGCGCAGTGGTTCGAGTTCGTCGTCGAGATCGAGATTTTGATAATATTCATATATTGCATTTAAATCGGCGGGGCTTCCGGCTATGTGCTCTTTAAGTGCGCTAATATGTTGACCAAAAATGTTTTTATATTCATCACGTAATTTTTGTTCGCG
>DATIHV010000212.1:0-2702 GCA_035480295.1 Gammaproteobacteria bacterium | reverse complement strand
AAATACCATTCGGATGAGCCTTCGCCAAAAAGTAATTGCGCAAAGCGTTGTGCCATACTCAGATCTTGTTGCTGGCATTGCACCGGGTTTACTTCAATATACTGCGGACTTAAATGTTTAGCTAAATCTAACCCTAGTTTTGGTCTTTCTGCAGGAAATTCTTTTGCGTCATTGCTGGTTCTTATTAAAGGAAATATTTCTTCAGTAAACGCTTCTAGTTCTTCCCATTTAGTTATTGGATATGGTTTGACTGTATTGTCGCAAAACGTTACCAATATATAATTGTCTGGTTCAAATGCAATTTCATTATGTGGCCAAGAGTTTATACGGTCTAACATACGCTTCATATTCCAGCGCATGATATGCAGCACGTCTTTGTGACTATCAGGACCGTATGCTGAATTTAAACTTGGCAAATCATGGGTAATAACCACTTCGGATTTTCTAAGGTTACCATCAGGATTATTATCATCATGCTCTACACGACGTAGCGTTATCTTATAAAAACCAGCAATGTTTGTTATCGTGCGTTTTTGTGTGGAATTTTGTTGCAGATCATCATCTTGTATCCCTGCAAATGGTGGCCATGGTTTAGGCGGAAGTTTAGGGCCAAGCATAGGATCAGGCCGTGCGACTCCCAACTTGTCACAACTAGCATCGACCCACAAAAACATGGAACTAGCATCTATTACTCTATATTCATCTTCATCTTTTTCACGTAGTCCATTCCAAACGCTTCCATCGCCCCAATGAAATTTAGCACCTGTACCAGCACCTAACTCGCTTGAAATTGCTAAATCAAAATCGCCGCGCATTTTTGCGGTAACTTCTTCTTTATCAGGAGCTTTAATATCAGTCCTTAAAAAGGCGTCCACATCGTACTTTTCCGTATATCCCCAATAACTTTGACCACCTTTGAACGAATAAAAACCACCAATACTTGGGAATGGCATGTAGCTCTCCTTAACAACTTAATAATGGAGATAGTACAGTTGTTTAGACTAAAACAGGCAACTTGCTACGTACTCAGCGTTTTAAACATTGAAATATAACTAACTAGTGCCTCTTGAAATATGCTGGCATAACCATATATAAACTAAAGCGATAACCAATAAGAGGAAGCAACCATGTCCGAAACACGCGAAAAACAAACTTTAAGTTTCCAAGCTGAAACCAAGCAGCTGTTACACCTCATGGTGCATAGCTTGTACAGCAATAAAGAGATATTTTTGCGTGAGTTGATTTCTAATGCTTCAGATGCGGCGGATAAATTACGCTTCGTGGCGCTATCCAAGCCGGATTTGTACGAAGGCGATAGCGAACTCAAGGTTTGGGTGGATTTTGATGCGGATAAAGGCACTCTGACAATCCGTGATAACGGCATCGGCATGACTAAAGAAGAAGTGATCCAAAACCTCGGTACTATCGCGCGTTCTGGCACTGCAGAGTTTGTCAAAACCTTAACTGGCGATACAGCTAAAGATTCTAAATTAATCGGCCAATTTGGCGTGGGCTTTTATTCCTCGTTCATCGTGGCGGATAAAGTTATCGTACGCACCCGTAAAGCCGGGCAGCCGGTAGATCAGGCTGTGCGTTGGACTTCCAACGGTGAAGGCAGCTTTGATGTAGAAAATATTACTAAAACCCAACGTGGTACCGAAATTGAATTACATCTCAAAGAAGAAGACAAAGATTTATTAAATGGCTGGCATTTACGCCACATCATTAGCAAATATTCTGATCACATTACTTTACCAGTGCTGATGAAAAAAATTAAAACCGTAGATAAAGACGATACCGCAGCACAAGCGGCAGAAGAACCTGAAGAAGAAGCGGTAAACCGTGCCACTGCATTATGGACTTTACCCAAGCAAGAAATTACTGACGAACAATACAGTGAATTATACAAGCACATTGCACATGATTTTGAAGATCCATTAACCTGGAGCCATAACAAAGTCGAAGGCAAAATGGAGTATACTTCGCTATTGTACATTCCCGCGCGTGCGCCATTTGATTTATGGTCGGCAAATAAACAACGCGGTTTAAAATTGTATGTGCAACGTGTGTTTATCATGGATGATTCTGAGCAATTTTTGCCAAACTACTTGCGTTTCGTGCGCGGTATTGTAGATTCTAACGATTTGCCGTTGAACATTTCACGCGAAATATTGCAAAGTAATAGAGTGGTAGACTCTATGCGCAGTGCGATCACTAAACGTGTGCTCAGCATGTTAGAGGAATTAGCGCAGAAAGAAGATAAATACGCTAAGTTCTGGACACAGTTTGGTCAAGTGATCAAAGAAGGCCCGGCGGAAGATTTTGCCAATCGCGAGCAAATTGCTAAATTATTACGTTTTTCATCCACGCACACTGATGCGGCAGATCAAAACGTCACTCTAGATGCATATATCAGCCGTATGCGCGAAGGACAAGATCATATTTATTACATCGCTGCGGAAACCTTTAATGCGGCAAAAAACAGCCCGCATTTAGAAGTGTTTCGCAAAAAGGGCATTGAAGTATTATTAATGCACGATCGCATCGATGAATGGTTAATGGCGCATTTAACTGAATACAACGGCAAGAAGTTTCAATCAGTGGCTAAAGGTAGCTTAGAACTCGGTGCCTTAGATGATAAAGCTGAAGTAGAAGAACAACAAAAAGTCACAACTGAATTACAGCCATTTTTAGACAAAGTT
>DATIHV010000211.1:0-2733 GCA_035480295.1 Gammaproteobacteria bacterium | reverse complement strand
CTGTACGAATTCCTTCAGCTGCAACGATGGCTCAAAAACCGAAATCGTTTACGCATTGTTTGACTTTGTTTCAAAATGTGTTGACATCAAACGCTACTTCAGGAAATAGAATTATGTGTGGCGCTTGATTAGTTTTCTGCGCTGCTAAACCACCAGCTGCCGCAATCCAACCTGTATGCCGTCCCATTACTTCCATGATAAACACTTTGGTAGAACTAGCGGCCATAGCTTGTACATCAAGCCCAGCTTCAAGAATCGAAACCGCAACATACTTGGCAACTGATCCGAACCCGGGACAATTGTCGGTCAATGGCAAATCATTATCTATAGTTTTAGGAATACCAATACAATTTACAGAGTAACCAAATTGCTCGCAGTACTGTGCGATTTTATTTGTAGTATCTTGCGAGTCGCCCCCGCCATTGTAAAAGAAGTATCCAATGTTGTGTGCCTGGAATACTTCCAGCAGGCGTTTATATTCAGCTTTGCTTTCGGTGTGGCTTTTTAGTTTGTAGCGGCAAGATCCAAAAGCACCGCTTGGCGTGTGTATTAAACCTGCAATGTTTTGTGCTGGTTCTTTGCTAACATCAATTAGTTCTTCATTGAGTATGCCCAGAATGCCGTTGCGGCCGGCAAACATTTGGCCAATTTGCTCTTGGTACTTAGCCGCAGTTTCAATTACTGCAGCTGCTTGGGCATTAATAACAGGCGTGACGCCACCAGATTGGGCATATAATGCATTTTTGATCATGACGCCATCCTAAAAGGTAAATAAATAGTAAAATAAGGAGTAAAATAATGTATACACCAGCAAGGATCAAGTGAAATATTATGCAAGCATGGAATCTGACTAAGACATTTGTAAAAATGTTTGTACTGCGTGCTGAACCATCTGGTGTGCCATCTTCGAAAGCACTGTTACTGTTTATGTCCGTAGTTCTAGTGATGACCAAAATAGCTGTTTATTTATGGTTTATGCAGATAGTAAATCATTTAGAGGATAAGCAGTTAATCCAGTTAAGCTACTTTGGGGCGGGCTTGGTAGCATTAACGTGGGTTTTAGTTTTATTTGCATTTTTGCGAACCGCGTTACTGTACTACAAAAAAGGCGATCGCTTCGTGCCAGGTGCCATTTCCTTCGTAACCATGGACTGCTTTTTAACTGCGTTGTACTTGCTGTGGCTCGCAGGATTGGCTTTAGTCGATCTGCCACTACAATCATCCTCCATCGAATCTATAGGCATCATGTTGGGTTTTACTTTAATGATGTACTGGCAGTTTATGGTATACATTCACCTTTTGGTTTATCTTATGGATATTCCTCTGCTAAAAGCTGGAGTTTTCGCTTTATTTTACATGTTGTTACAGCATAACTTATCCGAGGTGCTGTTAAATATTGTTATAGTTGTGACCCCCAAATAAGGAGTTTGCGTGAAAGTTCATATATTAGGTATTTGCGGCACGTTTATGGGAAGCTTGGCAATATTAGCGGCTAAAGCTGGCATGCAAGTGTCTGGCCAAGATGCCAAAGTTTACCCGCCTATGAGTACACAGCTGACAGAGCAGGGCATAGCTCTTACTGATGGATATGAAATTGCCGATTTGCCTACAGATATAGATCTGTTGGTTATTGGCAATGTGATGAAGCGTGGTTTGCCAATAGTTGAACATGTACTTAATGCAAAAATGCCATTCATGTCTGGCCCTGAGTTTTTAGAAAAATATATTTTGCGTGATCAGCACGTGCTTGTGGTGACCGGTACGCATGGCAAAACTACAACAACTAGCATATTAACTTGGATTTTGCATTATGCAGGGTTGAATCCTGGATATTTAATTGGCGGGGTGCCGAATAACTTTGGTGTTTCAGCCGACATTGGTGCTGGTCAATATTTTGTGGTTGAAGGCGATGAGTATGATTGCGCATTTTTTGATAAACGTTCAAAGTTCATCCATTACAAACCACAAACTTTAATTTTAAATAACATTGAGTTCGATCACGCAGATATCTTTAAAGATCTTGATGCGATTCTTACACAGTTTAATCATTTAATGCGCATAGTTCCTGGTGCAGGCTTAGTTGTATATCGTGAAGATGATCTCAATGTGCGGCGTGTATTAGACAATGGCTGCTGGTCTAATAAAATTGCATTCAGCTCCAAAGATACGCAAATTCCATTACCCGCAACATTGTTGGGCGAGCATAATCGCCTTAATGCACTTGCTGCTATTGCCGCCGCACAAAATGTTGGTGTACCGCGCGATGTGGCAATTAAAGCACTTCAAGAATTTGCTGGAGTAAAGCGTCGTCTCGAGGTCAAAGGTGAAGCAGGGGGCGTAAGTGTTTACAGCGACTTTGCGCATCATCCTACCGCGATCACCGTTACCTTAGCCGCAATTCGTGAAGCAATTGCTAATGATCGCCGAATCATTGCAGTGGTAGACATTTGCTCGAATACCATGCGCGCCGGAGTACATAAAGACACATTAGGCTCTGCGGTGTCAGCAGCTGACATTGCATATTTTTTTCATGGGCCAGATGTTAAATGGGATGTACAAAAAACTTGGCAGGACAGTTCTAAACCTGGCGGCGTATTTTCCGATCATGCGTCCTTATTAGCAAACATGCTGCCGCAAATCAAAGCAGGTGATTTAGTATTATTGATGAGCAATGGTGCATTTGAAGGCTTTGCGCAAACGTTATTAGAGCAGTTGGCTGCTTGTAACGTTCAA
>DATIHV010000210.1:0-2618 GCA_035480295.1 Gammaproteobacteria bacterium | reverse complement strand
CAAGCCCTTCAAGCAATGGCATAGTTAATACAACTTGTGGCGTTTGGCCATATTGCTTTTGTAATTCGCGGCCCATTAAAAGATTAAACTTTTGATCTGTACCACCAAGTTCTACGTCAGCGCGCAGCGCCACGGAATCGTAACCTTGCACTAACGGATATAAAAATTCATGAATGGAAATTGATCCACCGTTTTTATAACGCTGTTTAAAACTATCGCGCTCGAGCATTCTACCCACGGTGTATTGGCCAGCTAGTTTGATCATACCTTCTGATCCTAGCGGACCCATCCAGGTAGAATTAAATACCACTTCGGTTTTATCTGGATCTAGAATTTTAAAAACTTGTCTTTCATAGGTTTTTGCGTTTTCACTAATTTGCTCTTTAGTTAAAGGTTGCCGCGTCACATCTTTACCAGTTGGATCACCGATCATGCCAGTGAAATCACCAATTAAAAATAATATAGTATGACCTAGAGTTTGAAAGTGACGTAATTTTGTAAGCACCACCGTATGTCCAAGATGTAAATCAGGAGCGGTTGGATCCATGCCTAGTTTTATTCTTAGCGGCTTACCTAATTTCAAGCGTTGTTCTAATTCTTCTAGAAGTAAGATCTCTTCCGAACCTTTTTTTATTAACTCTAAATCTTCTATGTAATCTTTCATTATGAACCTGCTGCTGCTTGACCAATATCACCAGACATTTTACCATCTAAGCTGAATTGGATTTACATTATATAATTAATCAATGAGATTTGATTACCACCCGCCAACTACCAAATTTAAATCGTTTCATTTGCGACGTTTATTCCTGTCGTATATGGTTTTTATAGGTATTGGATGTATCACCTTCACACTATTAACACACGGGACAAATACTACTGTTAGCGAGACTATACCTACCGCCAGCACTAAGCGGCCCGTAGTGCTTGCAAAATCTAACCATATTTCTAACTCTAATGCAACCCTTAGTCTAAAAAAGGCTGGGACACGGAGCGCGACGTTAGACATTACACCACTAGATTCAGTTGCCGAGCCTGCTCCAGTGCAGGTGGCAAAAATTACAACGCCATTACAGGAAACTGGTTTAGCCGTTTGGCAAACTATCACGGTGCAGGTTGGCGACACATTATCTAATTTATTCGACCGTTTAGGCATTTCCAAACTTACGTATAAAAACCTTATGGCAAGCGGAAAATCAGTAGACGAATTAACTAAGATTTATCCCGGACAAAAGCTGGATTTTCTGTTTGACGATAGTAAAGATCTTAAAGCAGTTAAATTTAACCTTTCAACCACTAAAACTTTGCATGTCACTAACGAAGGCAGCAAATTTAAATATTCCTACGAAGAGCAAAAGCCGATTAAAAAATTAAACTTTAGCACGGGCAAAATTGCCGGCTCTTTATATTCTTCAGCGCAAACCGCAGGCCTTAATGAAAAACTCATTATGCAAATGGCAGATATCTTAGCCTGTGATATAGACTTTACTTTAGATGTACGTGATAACGATTCTTTCCGCGTATTATATGAAGAAGAATTTGTAAATGAAAAAAAGATAAATCAAGGCAAAATTTTAGCGATAGAGTTTAACAATCAAGGCAAATCATATAAAGCAGTACATTACACAGATGACAAAGGTCACACCGGATACTACTCGCCTGATGGATACAGCCTGCAAAAAGCTTTTCTACGTAGTCCAGTCGAATTCACTAGAATTAGCTCACACTTTTCTAAAGCACGGTTGCATCCAATTTTACATAAAATCCGCGCGCACAAAGGTGTAGATTATGCAGCACCAACTGGCACTCCAATTAAATCCGCCGGCGATGGTAGAGTTAGCTTTTTAGGTACAAAAAATGGTTACGGTAAATCTATAGAAATCACTCACGGGCAAAAATACTCTACATTTTATGCGCATCTTTCAAGATTTCATAAACAACTGCGCCATGGCAGTTATGTAAAACAGGGCCAAATCATTGGTTATGTAGGCAAAACCGGTTTAGCCACTGCCCCACATTTGCATTATGAATTCCGCATTAACGGTGTGCATCATAATCCAGTAACAGTGCCATTGCCGAGCGCAAGCCCCATACCGATTAAAAGTAAAACTGCGTTCAACACACATGCCAAAAATGTGCTTGCACTTCTAGACACACACTCACAGGAAGCCAAAGATGACTAAAATGCGCACAATTGGTGTGCTGTCCGGTACTAGCATGGATAGCATATCTTTAGGGTTGTTTGAATTCGATCAGTCCAACGTGCCTACGACATTGGCTTCTATGACAGCACCTGTACCAGAAAATTACAAAGATAAGTTGTTAAGTGTTATTAAAGCTGGTGATTGCAGTTTTGATCAATACGGACAACTAGATCAATGGGTTGGAGAATTATTTGCCAATGCAGTGGTGCAATTTTTAAAAGAAAAAAATATTGATAAAAGCAGCATAGATGCCATTGGCAGCCATGGCCAAACCATATGGCATGCGCCACAAGCCGAGCGCCCTTTCACTTTACAAATTGGTGATCCAAATGTAATTGCAGTGACAACTGGCATCCCTACAGTTGCTGATTTTAGACGCGCCGATATGGCTGCTGGCGGTCAAGGTGCTCCGCT
>DATIHV010000209.1:0-3708 GCA_035480295.1 Gammaproteobacteria bacterium | reverse complement strand
CCCAAACGCCAGACATAACTATTGCCCAAAGGTATACCTTGAATATAGCCAGCAGTCTTGTAACCAAATTCACCGACAGCTGACCAGTAATGGTTTAATTTATATTCTATGCCTACAAAATCCGCAAAACCTAAGCTTTGCGGCACCCCCTGCGCGGTATTTTGTTTCAAAAATAATGGCTGTTTCCATACATAAAACTTGTTGCCCACCTGCCAATTTTCATACGTCCATATTGATTTAGAAATATATCTGCGCCCCAAGAGTGAATCTGTGAATTGTTGCCATAACGAACATTTACGTTCCACAGTTTTTGACCAGGTGTTACCAGGTAATTTTGCAATTGAAATTCTGGGCCAAACGGAGCTAGCAATAAGCGCGGACAAAATATGTATTTATAATTACCTACATCAAAGGTGGCCATTTTCAGATGCGGCGCGCCGTTTACTAAATACTTAGCCATTGAATAAAGGCCTACATATAAACTTGGATCTAGATAATCCCACAATGCATAAAGGCCGAGTTTCGATTTTGACAATCTGTTGTTGCCATACCAAGTATTAACATCAAAGACATATGCATTTACGTCATTGCCCATATACATAAGATCATCTTCAACGCCTAAAATATACTCTGATTGATCTAAAGTGGTGATTAAATACAAAGTTGCTTCACGACGATCAACCTGATCCGAGGTGATCCATTTTTGTCGAATCTGCTGCGAAAATATGGCATTTGCTTCCATACCTGCCGCAGCTACGGCAGCACGTTTTGGATAGGGTAAAGTGTTAAACTCTGAATCTAAAAATCCTGTAGAGCCGTAACCAATGCCAATTCTGTAACCTACGTCGGAAAAGTGATATTCACGCAACCGGTAGCCGTGCCCAAATATTTCATGCTGCACGACCATTAACAGTTCACTTAATAATTCCTCTGCACCCAACTTCAAGGTGCGGGCTACAAACCACGGCACTGTTTCTTCGTTTTCACTGCTAGGAAACCAGGTATCATCTACATATATGTATGCATGGAATGCAGAAAGATTTAACGCAGCGCCAGTGTATGGAGAAAAATATTGATCGACGAGTAGTTGATCAGACTGGGCCCAGCAAGTGCTGGTAATCAGCAACACCACAACCATTTTAATAATTTTTTGCATAAAGCTAGTTCTTAAACTTGCATGTTATATATTGTTAACAATACACAAAAAGTTTAGGAATGTCTAACTGTCGCCGTCAGAAGTACGTTAGCTTAGATGCTGTCTAAGGCCTTCTTTTCCTGATCTACACTTTGCTGATACTGCTGTATCGTTTGTTGTGTTTTTGTTACCGGATCAGTAGCTGCAGGTTGGGTTGGTGCAGTTGTTGGAGCCGGTGCAGTGGTGCTAGGCATAGTTGTAGGCATAGTCGTCGTAGTTGGCGCAGGTACCATTGGTGCAGGATTATCCGGTGTAGGCATAGGCGGTGCAGGATTTCCTGGCACAGGTACAGCAGTTGGAGCTATTTTACCTGGTACACTCGTAGTAGTTGTTGGTGCAGTTGTCCCTGGCAATGTAGTTGGCGCATTTGTTGTTGGGGCAGTAGTTGTAGTTGCGGTGCCCGTTGTAGCCGGTAGTGTGGTTGGTGCAATTTGCTCAGGAGGTGTTGTAGCTGGTAAACCAGTTGAGGTAGCTACGCCTGGCATTGTGCCAGCGTCCGCTGGAGTACCTGGCATAACCTTAGATGCCATATCGGGCTTCTTATAACCAGCTTCTACACCATTTAAAAAGTTTAATAAACTTTGCGATAAGCCAGAAGTTGCATCTTTTGCAGCAATGTCTTTAGATAAACTGTCCTTAAGCGTAGCGTATTGCGGCTTAAGCAATTCTTGAGGAGTAAAGCTCATCGGCACTATTTGAAACATTAAGCCAACGATGTATACGGCTGCTGCCAAGATTACAACGATTAACACGTTTATTATGAATTTAATTAAACCAGCCATTTTACCCTCGCTTCAATACATGTAGCTCCCTTAAGTTTAGCATTCTTTAGGGACCCTAATAGGGTTTTGGTGGGCTTGACCGCCCACCAACCGGTACTATGTCATATGTAAACGAGGCGATCGTTGTTGATCTACGCTCCGCATAATGCCTTGCACGGCCTGCGTTGCAGTAGACATCAAATGGCCCGTCAAATTGTCTGTCAAACGATCTGTAAAAGCTACAAAATAACCTCTGGATTGCTGCGCAGGCTGCGTTATATAGCGAAATGTCATGTTCGCTATAGAATCGAACAAGTACTCCGTCACATCTGCTCCGGTACGAGCACCGACACGCATATTCCATGTAACTAATGTAGTTGCAGCGACTGGAACTTCGCTTTGCAACGCTTGGATTATAGTATCCATGTCATCGTCTTCGCGTTCGGAGCGTCGATTAGTAATAAGCCCGCGCGTTAATACCCGCATGGTCGTAGCAGCACCTATAGTTGCTACTATACGTCCAAATATATGGCCAATAAGGCGCACAAAGCTTCGCTGCAAGTAATTGTCCTCAGGCTCATGTGTGCGCTCTTGGTTTTGCGGTTGTTCCAATCTTTGATCTAATCTAGGCATGATGCTCCCCTGTTGTGTAATGTTTAAACACAATAGCAAGCATTTTGCGCCGCAAATATCGCTAAATTATTTAAGCTTAACCGAATGTGAACGTGTAGATTTCCAATCCAGGGGCATCAGCAATTAGCTCGAGTTCGCCGTCTGTTGCGTCAGGTTCAGAAAAGAAGGTATATAATTTGTGTTCAGTAACCTCAATCGTGCTAGCAGGAACTCCGTTAAATTTGCGTTGCACATGCACTGGCGGCTTAGTGCAACCCATTACAGCAAATACTTGTTTACCTGTGAAGTGAATTTTAATGGCTGCGCCTTTTTGCGCACTAATTATTTTTTGCCCTTGTATTATCCAAGATCCTTGCAGTGCCCATGCATTTAGCGGCAAGTGCGCAGGGTAGCTGTAAGTAGCCGCAATATCTAAACTCTTATTCTCATTGCTCAAAAATTCCTGACTACGTTCATAACCTAAATACGTTTCAGGCGTTGTAACTGTCATTTTTTGTGCTTCTAACGCGGTAGGCATCGCAGAACCAAGACCTAACAAATAACGAATATTATTTTCGGTAACATTGTACTCACCTTCGCCAAAATGCTCGTACACAACATCGCCATTCTTATCTATCAAATAGTGCGCGGGCCAATATAAATTATTATAGTTTTGCCATGTAGCAAATGAATTATCCAAGGCAACAGGATAAAGAATTTTATCTGCTTTAACCGCCGCCTGCACATTTTGCAAATTACGTTCAAAATCAAATTCAGGGCTATGCACACCGATAATTTCAAAGCCTTGTTTGTGATATTTACTGTACCAGTCAATTAAATACGGCAAGGTGCGAATGCAGTTTATGCAGGAATATGCCCAGAAATCTATCAGTACCACTTTACCACGCAGATCTTGAATATGTAACGGCGGTGAATTTATCCATGCACTTATATCTTTGAAATCCGGCGCTGGAAACGGCTGTGCTACGCCATTTTGAAGTTCTGTTCCAGTGGCTGCATTAGTTGAAGCTGATGTTGTTTTTGTAATGTAGATACTGTTCCCAAATACCATAGCTACAACGGCTAAAATAATAATCACGCCAAGTATTTTACGAATTATTTGCGCATGCGTTTGAAAAT
>DATIHV010000208.1:0-1769 GCA_035480295.1 Gammaproteobacteria bacterium | reverse complement strand
ATCGCCGGTTGCTGTATCTGCGCCACCTTCATCGGATGCAGAAGACGAACCACTCATGCTTGACGAGCCACTCATTCCACTCAATCCAGACATGCCAGATGTACCGCTCATATTCGATGTGCCGCTCATGCCAGTTGTACCACTCATATTCGACGTACCGCTCATGTTGGACGTACCACTCATATTGGAGCTACCGCTCATGTTAGATGTGCTGCCGCTCATATTGGACGTCCCAGATGTGCCATTCATGGATGAGCTACCACTCATACCCGTTGTACCGCTTAGACCGCCGGATGGTGCCGCACCACTTACATTGTTATCCGCTAATTGTTGTTCTTGAGGTAATGCAGGAGCTGGTGCAGAAGGTGAAGGTGGGGTCGCGCCAACGCTGTCATTCGGAAAAGGGTCTGCGTGAGCAATGGAAGCTGCAAACAGGCTAGCCGTAGCCATGGCAACCAGAATTTTACCTTTCATCATGTACCTCCTTGAGAATTATGTAACGTATAATTTAATACTAAAAGTTGCTTTGTGCTATCATTTTTTTAGGCATAATTGCATTACCAAATTAATTCTGCTATAAACTCCCCCCACAAATAAAATTCGTGGATCAGTAGCAACTTTTCAACAGGGAACAATGCATGATAAGTAAGCAAAATACTGCAAGTCTGTTTTTACGTTTTTTTCAACCGTGGATTATCTGTAGCTTAGGCATGTTGTTTTATTGTTACAATTATTTTCTGCGTGTTTCGCCCAGTGTGATGCAACATGATTTAATGCAGTCATTACACATTAATGCCACGCAATTTGGGACATTAGCCGCATTTTATTATTACGCATATACCCCGATGCAAGTTCCAGTGGGAATGATATATGATCGTTTCGGTGCTCGCTTAGTCCAGTTTTTTGCGTGTTTAACCGCAATCGTGGGTCTTGGTGTATTTATCACAGCAGACAGTTTGCCCATGGCAAGTTTGGGTCGATGTTTAATTGGTTTCGGAACTGCCTTTGCTTATATCGGCGTATTAAAGTTAGCTTCAATCTGGTTGCCGCCTAATCGATTCGCAACGGTTGCTGGATTAACCACGGCTTTTGGTATGATTTCAGCGATCATTGCAGACAAATATTTAACGCCATTTGTTTTGAATGTTGGTTATAAAAGTGCATTACATGCTGCTTTTTATATCGGCATCGGATTGAGTGTAGTGATTTTATTATTTATGCGTAGCAAACCGAAAAATCCGCTGGCGCATCAACAAGTCGCAACGACGCCAATCAGTTTTTCACAATTATTAAATGCGTTACGCATTGTGTTAACCAACCCACAAATGTGGTTAATTGGAATTATTGGTTGTTTGTTTTATTTGCCCGCTTCTGTGTTTTTAGATTTGTGGGGCATTCCTTACTTGAAAGCAGTACACCAATTATCGCCGGAGCAAGCAGCATCCGCAGTCAGCTGGACATTTATCGGTTGGATTATTGCGGGCCCAAGCATTGGTGCGCTGTCTGATAAAATTAAACGTCGTCGGTCACCGCTGATTGTGTCAGCATTTATGTCCACGATTTTCTTGTCACTTATTTTTTATATGCCTGGTTTGTCGCTTTATACTTTGTATGTGCTCTTTTTCTTTGTCGGTATATTCTGTGGCGCACATCCACTGTGTTTTGCGCTGGGTAAAGAAAATAGTCCCAACCAAATTTCAGGCACTGCTGTTGCCGTCACCAATTCATTAATTATGTTAGGTGGCATGATTTTTCAACCTATCGTCGGC
>DATIHV010000207.1:0-9469 GCA_035480295.1 Gammaproteobacteria bacterium | reverse complement strand
CTCAGCGCTAGTGTTGCTCGTAAGCGCCGGGGGTTTCACATATGAATCAATTATCGATGGCAGCGCTGCATCAAGCGATGGACTGTGGACATAAATCGTATTCGCCTCATTAAATCTAACCTGAGTGCGGCGAATTTGGGAATACAAACTGCTCACAAACAACACTCCATTATCGTTTGTTGCCAACATCTGCACGTCAGATGTAATCCTCCCAGAATATAATAACAATTGTGTCGCTAAACGATTATTTAGAGATGCAATAGACCAATTCTTACTTACACTTTTATTAAACAAATCAACCACAATATTTAGCGCAGACAATCCATTTTGTGGATCGGTAACGTCAGATAATTGTTGTATTGCATTATACGCAATTTCAAGATTATTTAATTGAGCTGGTTTAGCCAAAGACCATAACCAGTTAAATGTTTCTTTAGATATGATCGCCGATCCGCCCTCACCTTTCCATTCATCACGTAATTTTGCAAGACATTCTTTTGCATGAAAGATTGCATCAGATGGCTTATCCAAAAAATAATCAAACAGCGTCTTGCTAGCAACTTCTGGATCTGTTTTTGTAAACAATTTATTTATCTCTTTTATGTACAGCTGTTTAAGTACGAATCGGCATTAAAACATATGCGCCGTTTGCCCCCTCTCCCACTTCTTCGATTAGTGTGCTTTTATTAGCGTCGCTAAATGTAAAACGCACTAAATCAGATTGTACTACCGACAGAAAATCTATTAAATAACGCACATTAAAACCAACTTCTAAATCTTGGCCAGCATATTCAACTTCAAGATCCTCTTCTACTTCATCTTGCTCCGGATTACTCGCTAAAATCATTAAACGTTCCGGTGTCATACGTAAACGTACACCACGAAATTTATCGCTAAACAATGCAGATGCGCGATGAAACGCTTCTTTAAGTTTTTCACGATTACCAATAACTACTTTATTACCATCACGCGGAATTACTCTCTCATAATCAGGGAATTTACCATCTAATAATTTAGATGTTACCGTAACACCCCCACAATGCACCTGAATGTGACCCGCGCTAATTGTAAATTGTAAATCAGCAATTTCTTCATCTACAATGCGCATAATTTCTAAGATGCCTTTTCTTGGCACAATCACACGTACTGATTGCAAAGCTTGCTCGTTTAAAGCTACATAATTCATCGCCAAGCGATGTCCGTCGGCAGCAACGGAATATAATTTATTTTGTTTTACTTCTAAAAGCATGCCGTTTAAGAAATATCTTACATCTTGTTCGGCCATTGCAAATGCAGTGCGCGCTACCAACCAAGTAAATTCGTGTTTAGCAATGCTAAAACTGCATAATGTTTCAGTTTGTTGTATTTTTTGCACATCAGGAAAACTACTTGCAGCCAATGTGGCTAATACAAAGCGACTGCGCCCGGATTTAATTATGACGCGATCATCTTGCAGTTCTAAAGATATTTCCGATGCATCCGGCAAAGCTTTACAAATATCATATAATTTGCGGAACTGCACCGTTGTTTCACCTGGCACGCTTATAGTTGTTAACGGCTCTTGCGCAATTAACTCTACTTCTTGATCTGTTGCTGTAACATATAACACGCCATTTTGCGCACGTAATAATACATTAGATAAAATGGGGTTTTGTTGTTGACGTCGCTCGACCGCACCGGAAACTATACGCAATAATTTTAATAGTGTTTCACGCAAAATAGCAAACTGCATATGTACCACCTAAGTTGATAAAATGCGCAGCAGATTAGAAAAATCTTCCGCTATATCTGCAGTAGAAGCCCTTAATTGTTTAATTTGTTTACATGCATGCAGCACTGTAGTGTGATCTCTGCCGCCAAACGCATCACCGATTTCCGGTAAGCTATGATTGGTAAGCTCTTTGCACAAAGCCATTGCGACCTGGCGCGGCCGCGCTACCGATCTGCTACGGCGTTTGGATAATAAATCCGCAACTTTTACTTTGTAATATTCAGCAACCGTGCGCATTATGTTATCAATTGATACTAGCTTCTCTTGTACGGCTAATAAATCTTTCAACGCTTCCTGCACAAACTCCAGAGTTATTTCGCTACCGGTAAAATGTGCATTCGCAATTACGCGTTTTAATGCGCCTTCTAATTCTCTAACATTAGAACGAATGCGCTTCGCAATAAAGAAGGCTACTTCGTGCGGCAAATGTATATTACTGAGCTCGGCTTTATTAATTAAGATCGCTACGCGTGTCTCTAATTCCGGCGGCTGTACAGCAACTGTCAAACCCGAGCCAAATCTAGATTTTAATCGCTCTTCAATACCGTTAATTTCTTTTGGATAACGATCTGAAGTTAAAATTATTTGCTGCTGCCCTTCTAATAAAGCATTAAACGTATGAAAGAATTCTTCTTGTGAACGTTCCTTGCCAGCAAAAAATTGAATATCATCAATTAACAAAGCATCAACGGAGCGATAAAATCTTTTAAATTCATTAATAGCATTGCTTTGTAATGCACGCACCATATCTGCAACAAAACGCTCTGAATGCAAATATACAACCTTGGCATTTTTTTTATTTTTACAAATTAAATTACCAATAGCATGCATTAAGTGCGTTTTACCCAGCCCTACGCCACCATACAAAAATAATGGGTTGTACGCAGCACCAGGATTTTCGGCAACTTGCATTGCCGCAGCTTTAGCTAACTGATTAGATTTACCTTCTACAAAATTTTCAAATGTAAACGTAGTATTTAAATTACTTTGATGTTCTATAACTTGCGCTTCAAGTTCAGCATCTGGCTTGAGATGTGCGATAGCTGCTGCGCGTTGCGCTGTTGCACCAAGCGTACCAACAGCAATTGAAACCTTGCAATTGCGATCGTTCGCTAATTCCACAACTGTACGCTCTATAGTTGGCCAGAACTGCTGTTTAATCCCATCTAGCACATATTGATTCGGAGCAAAGATAACCAAGCCATCGTGCGTATGCTCCGCTTGCAGCGGGCTTATCCATTGGCTGAATTGTTGTTGCGGCATTATTTCCCGCAACTGCTGCAGGCATTTCTGCCACAGCGACAGCTCCACTGCTTCTATGGTGATCACACTAGAAATGACAGTCCCCTTGTACAAAGTCATGCACAAAGCTGACAAGTTATGCACAGCTTTATGTTAATTTGATGTAGATTATCGTTCGTTTACCTGTGGAAAAAGTCTACTGTTATTCACATGTAAAAAGCAACAAGTTTTTGCCCACACTTTATGCACAGCATGATCATGCTGTCGCCACCATAGCTTACGCTGCGCTATCTTGTTGAAATACAATTTAAATGTTTGCTTATGCACAGAAAAGTGGCTCAGTAATAATAACTATCATGATCTAAGTAAGAACATATTAATTTTTATTGTGTGCAACACAAAGTTTTAGAGCAACACCTTAGAGTCGTTACTTGACCTCGCAACGGGTGACGCGGAGGGAGGGGCATCCCCATTCGCGCGCAGCGTAAGCGAGCACGGATGGGGATACCCGCAGCGGCAGGACCCGTTGCTCTAAGGCCAACATTAGCGATTCATGTTCAAAACTGGCGCATAAGCACAATAAAACCCGTGCATAACTACCCTGCTTATCCACAGAAATAGCCACCTTCGAGTTATGCACATTTTATGCAATCAGCTTAAGGTGCCTTGCGCACATGGCCCCCTACCCTGTAACCCTATGTTTTTGCTAAAATAAAGCAAGTTTTCCACAGAAATTACGCTGCGTAATAATAATCATAAGATCTAAGAGAAAAGACAAATATATATATTAATAATATGATGAATTACCCCCAAAATCTTGACAGATAACTATCGTCTAGGGTACATTCCATACCCTTATGAACACATAATCTGTGTGTTTGAGAACTAAGCGAGGATTTTCATGAAAAGAACTTACCAACCAGGCAAGCTGCAAAGAGCTAAAAAGCATGGTTTTAGAGCCAGAATGAGCAGCGTAGGTGGCCGCAAAGTTATAAATGCTCGTAGAGCAAAAGGCAGAAAGAGGTTGTCAGCATAGCAACCTTTGCCTTCCCACTAGCAAGCCGTTTGACCGATAGGATGGAAAAGGGGTGTTTCAACAAGGTTTTTAGCAAACCTGTATACACCAAGAAGACACCTTACGTTTCCATCTTCGCTGGCGCTAGAAATAAAACTCAAGCAAGACTTGGAATAGTTGTAGCTAAACGTAATGTAAAATTGGCTGTGGCTAGAAATCGCTTGAAGCGCATAGTGCGGGAATCTTTTAGACAGCAACAACAAGCCTTACAAGGTTTAGATATTGTTGTTGTTATCAAAAAGAACTTTATAGCGGAACATCCTAGTCCCGTTAATCTAACGGCAATTTTTAAAGTGGTAGGCGATCGTTTTAATCAAAACGTACAAACTAGCGTGGGCCATCATGTTGCAACAACTAGCGATCATTTGCATACGGCTGTATAGAAGCACCTTAAGTTATCTGTACGGAAATAGTTGCAGGTTTTATCCAACATGTTCGCAATACGCGCTTGAGTCAATAGAAAAATTTGGTGTATGGAAGGGCGGATGGCTATGTTGTAAACGATTAGGACGTTGTCATCCTTGGTGTTCTGGTGGTTACGATCCAGTGCCACCAGCAAATTAATTTCCTTATTAAATAAAAGTTGAATTGTCATGATAATGAGTAAGCAAAATATTAGATACGCGTTCATGTTTGTAATTTTTGTGGTTGGTATTTTGTTATTCAATTCATGGCAAAATGATCAAGCTCTCAAAGCGCAACAAACGCAAGCAAAACAAACTGTTGCAGCAAGCGCCAAACAAAATGATATCCCTGCAGCTATTTCTGCTGAAGTAAATAACTCTATAAATCAAACAAGCACTGTGCCATTGCTGGCAAGCGTTAATCCAGATCGCATCATTACTGTTAAAACAGATGTAATGAATTTAAAGATTGATCGTCTTGGTGGCGACATTGTGTATTTGGATTTGCCTAAGTATCCAATATCATTGCAAGAACAAAATCAAGGTTTTGTTTTGCTAAACGAAGCGAAAGATCGTTTCTATGTTGTTCAAACTGGCTTGTTAAACGAGCATGGTCCTGATTCGAACACATCTGGACGACAATTGTATGCCGTAAATCACAACGCACAAGTAATGGATGCTGATGAAAGCATGTTAAATGTAGATCTGCATTTTCGCACCAACAATGGTGTTGATATTATTAAGCGTTATATTTTCACGCGCGGCAGCTATGAAATTCGTGTTCAATATACAATTACTAACCAAAGTGGATCTGTTTATACAGTAAGCCCATTTGGACGCATTAAGCGTACAGCACCAATTGCGGAAAGCACTGGCATGTTTAGTGCGATGCGCACATATACTGGTGGGGCGGTAAAGACTCCTGAAACCAAATATAAAAAGATTTCATTTTCGGATATGCAAAAAGGACCATTCCAAGAAGACGTGCAGGGTGGTTGGGCAGCGATGGTGGAGCATTATTTTGTAAGTGCGGTGGTGCCATCTCCAACAGAAAAAAATTATTACCGCAGTGAAGATTTTGGCGGTGATACATTTGGCATGACATTTGTTACTGCGGCAAAAAACATTGCTCCAGGGGCACAAGATACAATCGAAACCAAAATCTATGCTGGTCCAGAAATTGCACAAGAGTTGAAGAGCATTGCGCCTGGATTGGAATTAACTATTGATTACGGATTTTTATGGTTCTTGTGTCAACCAATATTTTGGTTGTTAAAAACCATGTTTGAAGTATTTGGTAACTGGGGTGTAGCAATTATTCTTACCACGGTCATTATCAAAGCATTATTCTACAAATTATCCGCATCTAGTTATAAGTCCATGGGTAACATGCGCAAGATGCAACCCAAGATCGAAGCGTTAAAGAAACGTTATGGTGATGATAAGCAACAATTTAGTCACGCCATGATGGATCTGTACAAGAAAGAAAAAGTAAATCCTTTGGGTGGCTGTTTGCCGATCTTGATTCAAATCCCAGTATTTATTGCTTTATATTACGTGTTGTTAGAAAGCGTAGAGTTGCGTCAAGCACCATTCATGCTTTGGATCCACGACTTGTCTGCAAAAGATCCATATTATGTTTTACCTATCGTTATGGGTATTAGCATGTTTGTGCAGCAACGTTTAAATCCTGCACCACCGGATCCTATGCAAGCGAAGGTATTAATGTTTATGCCTTTGTTCTTCACGTTCTTGTTCTTGCAATTCCCTGCCGGCTTAGTATTGTATTGGGTAGTGAACAATCTATTATCAATATTGCAGCAATGGATGATTATGCGCAATATTGAGAAATCGTCTGCCAAATGAACGACACAATTGCGGCAATAGCCACGCCTCCTGGTCGCGGGGGTGTTGGCATTGTTCGCGTGTCGGGCGGGAAAGTTAAAGATATATGTAGATCTTTAACAGGATCTTTGCCTGAACCACGCCAAGCAAAATACACATCCTTTTTAAAGGCTGATTGCAGTCAAATTGACGAAGGGCTGTGTTTGTTTTTTCCCAATCCAAACTCATTCACCGGTGAAGACGTGTTAGAAATTCAAGCGCACGGCGGTCCAATCGTTTTAGACATGCTATTGCGCCGTGTTATTCAGCTTGGTGCACGTTTAGCGCGCGCCGGTGAGTTTAGTGAGCGCGCGTTTTTAAATAACAAAATGGATTTGGTGCAAGTAGAAGCGGTAGCAGAGTTAATTAACGCGAGCAGCGAACAAGCTGCAGTTGCAGCAACGAGATCTTTACAGGGTGAATTTTCACAAAAGATCAACGCACTAGTTGAAGATGTAACGCGACTACGTATATATGTAGAAGCAGCAATTGATTTTCCCGAAGAGGAAATTAATTTCTTAGCAGATGCACATGTGCAAACATCATTGCACAACTTACAACACGGCATTGCAAGCATTTACAATCAAGCAAAGCAGGGCGCGTTATTGAGTGAAGGTGTAAATGTAGTAATTGTTGGCGAACCAAACGCCGGCAAATCTACATTGTTAAATGCATTAACTGGCGAAGACACAGCAATTGTAACTCCAATTGCAGGCACAACACGCGATACGATAAAAGCGCAGATTAATATAGATGGCGTGTTGCTAAATATTGTAGATACTGCAGGTTTGCGTGAGACTACGGATCTCGTAGAACAAGCGGGTATTATGCGCGCAAAACAGGCTATGAACTTGGCTGATCTGGTGCTATTGGTTATCGATGCCACAGAAGTGCCTTTGGGTGACGCGGAGGGGAGGGGCATCCCCATTTTTGCGGATCTCAAGGGCAAAAATGGGGACCCCCCGCAGCGGCAGGACCCGAAGGCACTGCGAGGAGCCTCAACGTTACAACTAATTGTTGTATACAATAAGATTGACAAAGTAAACATAGACTCGCATGTAAAAAACTTTACTGATCATTCACTTGTTGCAATTAGTGCCCATGAAAAGCTAGGCATTGATTTGCTACGCGAGCATATTAAACAAACCGTAGGTTTAACACATAATCCTGAAGGCGGCATATTTTTAGCGCGCCGCAGACACTTGGATGCATTAACACGCGCGCAAGAGTATATTAGCGTTGGTTCGCAACAATTAACTGAACGTGCTGCAGGTGAATTGTTGGCTGAAGAATTAAAACATGCGCAATTAGCATTGAGTGAAATTACCGGTGAGTTTACTTCGGATGATTTATTAGGCCGAATTTTTTCTGAATTTTGTATTGGCAAATAAAAATGAATTATACACAGAACTTTGATGTAATAGTGGTGGGTGGCGGACATGCTGGTACCGAGGCAGCATTAGCTGCAGCGCGAATGGGTGCCAAGACATTACTACTTACACACAATATTGAAACAATTGGCCAAATGTCATGTAATCCGGCAATTGGCGGAATAGGCAAAGGCCATCTGGTAAAAGAAATCGATGCCATGGGCGGCATCATGGCGCAAGCCGCAGATCGCGCAGGGATTCATTTTAGAATATTAAATAGCAGCAAAGGTCCTGCCGTGCGCGCTACGCGTGCGCAAGCAGATCGCGCGCTATACAAAGCTGCCATCAGGCACGCAGTAGAGAATCAAGAAAATTTAGTTTTGTTTCAGCAAGCGGTTGATGACTTAATCATTGAAAATAATAAAGTTGCCGGGGCCGTTACTAATCACGGTATTAAGTTTTTTGCACCATGTGTGATTTTAACTGCAGGTACATTCCTGGATGGTAAAATTCATGTTGGTGATAAGAACATGAGTGGTGGAAGAGCAGGGGATCCACCATCTATTCCATTAGCGCATAGATTGCGCGCATTGCCATTTAGAACTGGTAGATTAAAAACCGGAACACCGCCGCGTATTGATGGCAAAAGCATTGATTATTCTGTTTTAACTCCACAGCCTGGTGATGATCCGCGCCCAGTGTTTTCATTTTTAGGCAGTCGAGATCAACATCCTGAACAAGTATGTTGTTATATTGCCAAAACGAATGAAAAAACCCATGACGTTATTCGCGCCAATCTTGGCCGATCGGCAATGTACGGTGGACATATTGAAGGCATCGGTCCAAGGTATTGTCCTTCTATAGAAGACAAAGTGGTACGTTTTGCCGAACGCATATCACATCAAATTTTTATTGAGCCAGAAGGGCTGGGTGTAAATGAAATATATCCAAATGGGATTTCTAACAGCTTACCGTTTGATGTGCAGCTAGATTTTGTACGTACAATGCATGGTTTAGAAAATGCACACATCACGCGCCCTGGTTATGCAATTGAATATGATTATTTTGATCCACGTGATTTGCAAGCAACACTTGAAACTAAAATTATTGAAGGATTATTTTTTGCCGGACAAATCAATGGTACTACTGGTTATGAAGAAGCAGCAGCGCAAGGCTTAATCGCAGGTTTAAATGCAGCTCTTAAAGCCGCGGGCAAACCGGGTTGGTATCCTAAACGCAGTGAAGCATACATGGGTGTGTTAATTGATGATCTTATAACTAATGGCACGATTGAGCCATATCGTATGTTTACTTCACGCGCGGAATATCGCTTAACATTGCGTGAAGATAATGCCGACTTGCGTTTAACAAGCATTGCGCATGATTTGGGAATGATTACGCAAGAACGTTGGAATAAATTTACTACTAAGCGAGATGCTATTGCGAGCGAACTAGAGCGTCTCAAGAAAGTCTTTATCCATCCAGGCACACCAGAAGCGGCTAAATTAACTGCAGATACCGGCGAAATACTGGAGCGCGAATATAACGCACTGGATTTATTGAAACGCCCGGCGATTCAGTATGCACATTTGTTTGAGGTAACCGATCCAGCAGTTGCTGAGCAAGTTGAGATTCAGGCAAAATACGCTGGCTATATCACGCGCCAAGCAGAAGAAATTGAGCGTGCACAACGCAGTGACGATATTCAAATTCCAGCAGATTT
>DATIHV010000206.1:0-2418 GCA_035480295.1 Gammaproteobacteria bacterium | reverse complement strand
TTCCTCTGAAAATACCATGCCACGACCATTTTCGCGGGCGTAGATTGCCATTACAGCTGGCACAGGCACATAAATTTCATGCGCAATACCACTAAAACGTGCTTTAAATCTAATTGCATCATTTTCTAATGATAGATCTTGTACAGCTGGCATTGCGATGTTTAACACAATTTGCCCAGATTCCACATAGGCACGCGGCACTTCAACATTAGGAAGCTCCGCGTTCACCACCAAATGCGGCGTACAACCGCTATCCACGATCCATTCATAAAAAGCACGAATTAAATAGGGTCTTGTAGAGATCATCGACTACTTCCTCATCAAACGTTCATTGTCGGTTAAACTTGCTTGAAATGATTCACGTTGAAAAATTCGATCTGCATAAGCCAAAATTGCCTGCGCTTGGTGCGGCAATTTTACACCTAAGAGTGGCAAACGCCACAGCAAAGGTGCAATACAACAATCTATCAACGAAAACTCTTCACTAATAAAATACGGCATTTCCGCAAAAACTGGCGTAATGCTGGTAAGACTGGCGGTCAAATCTTTGCGCGCCTTTTCCACCGATTTCGGATCTTCACTTTCACTCAAGATTTTATCCATTAGTGAATACCAATCTTGATTTACACGGTGGATCATCAAACGAGTTCTGCCCTTAGCCACTGGATATACCGGCATTAACGGTGGGTGTGGAAAGCGCTCATCCAAATATTCCATTATGATTTCAGATTTATATAGCACTAAATCGCGATCTACCAGCGTAGGAACTGATCCATAAGGGTTATAGGCTGCTAATTCCTCTATAGCTTTGTGCGAAGCATCTACATTCACTATATCTACAGTAACGCCTTTTTCCGCCAGCACGATGCGCACTCTATGGCTATAGGGATCATTGGTACTTGAATATAGGGCCATTACCGATCGCTTGGGTGTATTAGTTACCATGTTTACCTTTTGTGGACATTTTTCCAATATTCTCGCTTTAATAAATAACTAAATACCACAAACACACCTAAAAACACCAGCACCCACGCACCTATTTCTTTGCGCGTAGTCTGAATAGGCTCACTTACGAAAGTTAAGAAGTTAACCAAATCAACAACTGCGGTACGATATTGTTCAGGTGTCATGGAGCCAGGACGATTTAGTTTCAGCCCATCCGGGGTTTGTATTTGCTCACCTTGCAATTCTAGCAAAACGTGCGGCATAGCAACATCAGGATACACTAAATTGTTCACCCCCCACGGCCTGGAGGGATCAGCATAAAAGGTCAGCAGATAATTATAAATCCAATCTGGGCCCCTATAGCGCGCTTCCAGCGTCAAGTCCGGCGGTGCTACCCCAAACCAATTTGCGCCATCCTGGGTGCGCATGGCGGTTTCTATAGGCGAAGCAAGCGGCACGTCTTGGAAAATTAAATTGTCTTTGACAATTTTATCCAGCACCTTGCCGGATTCATCCGTAATTTGAATGCCCTTGGCTAATGAATCATAACGCGTGTACTTTAAACTATGGCAACCGGAGCATTCATTCATAAATAATTTAGCGCCGCGTTGCAATGAGGCAAAATCTGTAACATCCACCGGAGCTTTTAACATAACTACTTCGCTGGTGGCGTCCTGTCCACAGGATATGCCACTGGCGGTAATTAACAGCAAAACTGTTAGACATTGCCGCAAGTTCAATATGTTAACCTCGCTGGAACCCGTTTAGTTTTATCGAATTTAGTGTAAATTGGCATTAGAATAAAAAAGCTAAAATATATTGCGGAAAATATGCGTGCAAATATAACCTTGACTGGCGTAGGTTCGTGCAGGCCTAAATATCCCAACCCAATAAAACTAATTACAAACAAACTCAAGGCAGTTTTATACATCCAGCCTTTATAGCGTATCGATAAAACTGGGCTGCGATCTAACCACGGCAAAAACAGCAAAACAAAAATTGAACCAAACATTGCCATCACGCCGAGCATTTTATTCGGGATTGCGCGCAAAATTGCGTAATACGGCGTCATGTACCACACCGGGGTAATGTGCTCAGGTGTTTGCATAGGATTAGCTGGAGTATAATTTGGTGCTTCTAAAAATAGACCAAAAAAGTCTGGCATAAAAAATATCACTATCGCAAATAGCACTAAAAATACTGATAATCCAAACGTATCTTTGACGGTATAGTATGGATGAAACGGTACACCATCGATCGGATGCCCATCGGCACCTTTTTTCTTCTTGATATCCACACCATCCGGATTATTGGACCCAACATAATGTAGGGCCAAAATATGCATAAATGCCAGGCCAACTAGTAACAGAGGCACTAACGCAACGTGCAAGGCAAAAAATCTATTGAGCGTTACATCGCTAACGTTATAATCGCCGCGAATAAATTCCACTAAAAAATCACCAATATACGGCA
>DATIHV010000205.1:0-13615 GCA_035480295.1 Gammaproteobacteria bacterium | reverse complement strand
CCTCGAGTACCGAAAGATCGCCTGAGTGGCGATACAAATTTATATAAAATAAAGCTAAGGTCAGCTGGGTACAGGTTAGTCTATGAAGTAAATGATCACATCATTACTATTCTTGTGTTATCGATTGGGAAACGCGAACGTGGTGAAGCTTACAAAAAAGCTCATGAACGAGTCACAAATTAGCTTGGTCTTACTAATCCTAAACTTTTTACAATCATGGAATTTCGATGAATCTTAGAAAATTGTTGTTATCTTCCCTACGTGAAGGTGATTACGCACATCCAGGTGAAGAAGAAGCTATTGAATTGACAATGCAATCAGTTACTAAAAGTTCTAAATGTAGATTCTTAGACGTGGGTTGTGGTCTTGGTGGAACAGCAAATTATATAGAGCAGCACGGATGGGGAAAAGTCACCGCAATTGATATTGCACCAGACATGATCGCACACGTCCAACAACAATATCCTCAAATACGTACCATTTGTTGTAATGCAAATGAATTAGATGAGGAATTACCTACAGAAAAATTTGATGTAATTTACAGCTTTAGTGCGTTCTTTTGTTTTCCACAACAAGAAAAAACCTTGAATGTTTTGTCAAAGATATCAAATGCTAATACGCAATTGATAATTTTTGATTACACAAGCCCTCGATCTTTTACTGAAAAAAATCCGTTTCTAGATAGCAAAGTTAACAGCCCCTGTCTATTCAATCCAATTAACACCAAAGACTTTGCAACAACTCTGCAAAAAAACAATTGGCAATTGCAGCAATATATTGATTTGTCAGCACATTATAAAACTTGGTACGAATGGTTGCTTGCAAACATGAACCAGAGGGAAACAGAATTAGCTAATAATTTCGGCTCCAATACCTTTACCGACTTATATGATGGATATCAACGTTTGTTGAAGTTAATTGTTGAAAATAAAATCGGCGGAGGAATTTTTAAAGCAATACCAAATACGACATAAAATAGTTATTCGTTAGTTAAATAACCTGGTAGGCACGAGTGGGATCGAACCACCGACCACCACCATGTCAAGGTGGTGCTCTACCACTGAGCTACGTGCCTAATGAAATGATGCTGGTAGATTGCATGGCAGCAAAAGGTACTACAAGTACATGGCTATTGCAATATTGCCCTCAATTTAGCTCTGCAACCAATACCGCGCCTAGCATAAGTGATTATTGACTTGCGCATACTAACTATTTACCATCAGACCATATAAGTAGTAATTATGGAGATGGCAATGAGCGCGAGTTATACAAATGGGACCGACTATAACCCTTTTGATGCGTTTGACGATCCAGATGGCGATGATGTGGAGTTTCGACTCACTGACTCCCCCCTGAGAGTTTCTCCTCCTGAGCAAAATGCTTCCAGTTTACTAACAGATCCAGAGGGCGATGATTCCGAGATTCGCTTTGATCATGATAGCTCTGTCACTACACACCTATCTAATACTTTTCCTTCTGAGACCAGCCTGGTCCCAAAATCAGCAATACCTGCATTACTGGCATATGCAAACGGGGTTGTTGCGGAAGATCCAGAGGACCAATGGGACCAATGGTTCCTCCCGCCTGAACAGCGTTTCACTTCTAGGCTGCAAGAATATTGTAAGTTAATGCAACAGCGCCTAATTGCCAATGAGAGCGTTCTTGGGCAACAATTAGACACAGAAATAGGTGCATTAGAACAAAGTTTTTACGATATAGAAGCACTGACTATGGGCAGGTATATCGTAACAGTACAAATATGGGAACAAATATTTAATGCATTTTGTGAAGTACATAAAGAACATGCTTGGCTTAGAGATAATTTCCCTGCACACCTAGCCACAAAATATAATACCGAGATACAGCTAAACCCAGACGACCATGTGACGCTTAATAACTGGATGCAAGAATTTACAGACACATCAAGTCGAGCTCGATTAACAATGCGTGAACAGTTCATAAATAAAATGTGCGAATCCCCTATGCAACACCCTGTAAGTACTTTAGAGGATATTTGTATGGAAATAGCATGCGGTGTAATTGCTGCCAGAAAATTGCGAGCAATTAAAGATGCGCAAAGCATCGAGGCACATAGCGTCCCGCCGCTAGGTCATGTTTTACTCGAGCGCAGTAAATCGGAAACCCCACCCTTGCGCCAAACAATTGATTCGGACAATGATTCTGCACTGCAAGCGGTACATAAAGATGCCTTCCGTCAAATTAGATTGCTACAGCAAATGGAATAACTAGCCTGAACAGCCCTAGCTAATGCTAGGGTTGGGTCTATTATTAAGGAATACTTGTCAGGGAGACATGCATGTTGGACAGTTTTGGTTCTAAACAAAACATTACTGTAGATCAAAAATCTTATACCTTATTTAACCTAAATTCTTTAGCAAAGTCATTTGATGTTGGAAGACTTCCTTATAGCATGAAGATTTTATTAGAAAATCTTTTGCGCCACGAAAATAACGATACGGTTACTAAACAAGACATTAAAGCAATACTAAATTGGAAACCACAAGCAGATCCAGATTATGAAATAGCCTTTACCCCTGCTCGAGTGCTACTGCAAGATTTTACCGGCGTGCCTGCAATAGTAGATTTAGCGGCAATGCGCGATGCAATGGTTGATCTCGGTGGTGATCCAAACAAAATTAATCCTTTATCACAAGTTGATTTGGTAATTGATCACTCTGTCATGGTTGACGTGTACGGCTCTGCTGATGCGTTAGAAAAAAACACCTCGATTGAAATTTCACGTAATAGAGAACGTTATGCGTTCTTACGCTGGGGCCAACAATCGCTATCAAACTTCAGAGTTGTGCCTCCTGGCACCGGCATCGTACATCAAGTCAATCTAGAATATTTAGCCAAAGTTATTTTTACGCAGAACAACGCCGATGGCGTGTATGCGTTTCCTGATACTGTTATCGGTACAGATTCACATACGCCAATGATCAATGGTCTCGGAGTCCTAGGTTGGGGCGTAGGCGGAATAGAAGCCGAAGCTGCAATGTTAGGCCAACCTGTGACAATGTTTATTCCGCAAGTTGTGGGGTTTGAATTAACTGGCAAGTTATCGCAAACAGCTACTGCCACTGATTTAGTATTAACTGTTACGGAAATGTTACGCAAAAAAGGCGTGGTTGGTAAATTTGTTGAATTCTTCGGTGATGGCATTGAACATTTAACTATTGCTGACCGAGCTACCATTTCTAACATGTCACCAGAATACGGCGCAACATGCGGCATATTCCCAATTGATCAAGAAACATTAAAATATCTGCGCCTCACTGGCCGTGACGAACATAACGTAAAACTAATTGAAACTTATGCTAAAGCACAAGGCATGTTCCACACCCCTGGTGATCGCGTTGCGGAATATTCAGATCGTCTTTCTTTAGATCTAGCTACTGTTGAAGCATGTATAGCTGGTCCTAAGCGTCCACAAGATCGCATTCCAATTACTAAAGCTAAAGAAGATCTGCATGCTGACATGTTGGAACTCAAAAAAGATCTCACTAAAGGCGTTGAAGTTGTAGTTGATAAACAAAAGATGGAATTAAAAAATGGCAGCGTGGCAATTGCTGCGATCACCAGCTGCACGAATACTTCTAATCCGGACGTAATGGTTGCTGCAGCGTTAATGGCACAAAAAGCAAATGCTTTAGGTTTAAAGTCTAAGCCATGGGTAAAAACTAGTTTAGCGCCTGGATCAAAAGTCGTTACCGAATATTTAGAAAGCGCTGGTTTACTTAAAGCCCTGGATAGGCTGGGATTTTTTATTGTAGGTTACGGTTGTACCACTTGCATTGGTAACTCTGGACCACTTAAACCGGAAATCAGCAAAGCAATTAATGAAAATAGTCTGGTGGTTGCAGCGGTTCTATCTGGCAACCGCAATTTTGAAGGCCGCATACATCCTGATGTACAAAGTTCTTATTTAGGATCTCCACCACTAGTCGTTGCCTATGCTTTAGCTGGCACTATAGATTTTGACTTTAGCAAAGAGCCATTAGGTAATTCTTCTGACGGCAAACAAGTTTTTCTGCGCGATATATGGCCAACTAAAGACGAAATTGCGGAAGTGGTTAGCAAACATCTGCAAGCTAAAATGTTTACTGATAAATATAAATCCGTATTTGCCGGCAATGAAGAATGGGTTTCGTTACCTGCAACTAAAAGCGAACAGTTCGCGTGGGATCCTAAATCAACTTACGTGCGCAAACCACCATATTTTGCGGGAATGCATAAAAAAGTAGATCCTATACGCAATGTAAAAGATGCTAGAGTTCTAGTCATGCTTGGCGATTCAGTAACAACTGATCATATTTCACCGGCTGGCGCTATAAACGCAAACTCCAGCGCGGCCAAATATTTGATTGATCACGGTGTAGATCCTAAAGATTTTAATTCATACGGCTCTAGACGCGGCAATCATGAAGTTATGATGCGCGCCACATTTGCTAATATGCGTCTAAAAAACTTACTGTTGCCAGGCACTATCGGTGCATTCACTGTATATTTCCCAACCAACACGCAAATGACAATTTTTGATGCGGCCATGAAATACATAAATGACGGCACACAACAAATCATTTTAGCTGGCAAAGAATACGGCGCTGGATCATCGCGCGATTGGGCAGCTAAGGGTCCCAAATTACTTGGCATTGATGCAGTAATTGCAGAAAGTTTTGAACGCATACATCGCTCAAATTTGATCGGTATGGGTATTCTGCCCTTGCGTTTTAAAGATGGTGAATCAATCGAGAAGTTAGAACTGAAAGGTAATGAAAAATACAGCATTGATCTAAATAATTTACGTCCATTACAAGAAGTAACAGTTACAGTTTCAAGTGAAGGAGCTGTCAATAAAACATTTAAAGCAATTTCCTGCATCTATACACCTAAAGAATTTGAATACTTCGCAAACGGTGGCATTTTACAATATGTGCTACGACGCTTAGCTGGTTAGAGGACAACATGAGCAAATCTTCAATTACAAGAACCGAATCAGACAGTATGGGAAGCGTACAGATCCCAGATGAGGCACTATATGGGCCGCAAACACAACGCGCCATCAATAACTTCCCGATCAGCAGGGTTCCAATGCCACGCGCATTTATACGCGCATTAGGCTTGATCAAAGCAGCTGCCGCTTATAGTAATGCTGATCTTGATTTGTTACCAAAAGACATGGCTAAAGCAATTGAAAATGTTTCCACCAAAGTTGCTAATGGCGAATATGATGATCATTTTTGTGTCGATGTATTTCAATCAGGATCCGGCACAAGTAGCAATATGAATGCTAATGAAGTAATAGCGCATTTAGCTGCAGATCAATATAAATCCCAAGTGCACGCCAATGATCATGTAAACATGGGACAAAGTAGCAATGACGTAATTCCTGCTGCAATCCATATCAGCTGTTGTTTACTAATTAGTGAAATGCTGTTACCTGCTTTACATACGCTGCTTAATACAATTGAAAAACGTTCTGCTGAGCTAAAAGACGTAACCAAAACTGGGCGTACACATCTTATGGATGCAATGCCTGTAACATTCGGCCAAGAATTAAGTGGCTGGGCAGCACAACTTAAATTTAATATGCAACATATTGAACAAAGTTTCAAAGCGTTGTGCAAGCTACAACTAGGCGGCACTGCAGTTGGCACTGGAATCAATACACACAAAAAATTTGCTAAAAAAGTTTGTCAACGCCTGGCATCAGTTACGCGCATTGATTTCGAACCAATGGATAACTTTTTTGCTGGGATCAGCGCGCAAGATACTGTAGTAGAATTTTCCGCACAATTGCGCGGCTTATCGATCATCTTAACCAAAATTTGCAATGATTTACGCCTTATGAACAGCGGCCCGCTAGCAGGTTTAGCCGAAATAGTACTCCCAGCTTTGCAACCAGGTAGTAGCATTATGCCGGGCAAGGTAAACCCTGTTGTTCCAGAATCAGTACTCATGATCTGCGCGCAAGTAATGGGCAATGATTTAACCATTGCTATAGGTGGACAATCGGGCAATTTTCAGTTGAACACCATGTTACCGGTAATTGCGTTTAACATAATACAAAGCATCACTATCCTGTCCAATGGCGCAGAGATGTTAGCTACTAAAGCTATAGCAGATTTTGTAGTAAATCATGAAAATATCAACCTACAATTGGGCAAAAACCCTATTTTAGTTACCGCCCTAAACAAAATTCTTGGTTACGAAATGGGTGCGAAAATTGCGAAAAAGGCTTATGATGAGAAGCGATCGATCAAAGATGTGGCGAAGGAATTTACTCAGATTTCAGAGGATGAATTGGCCAAGTTACTAGATCCACAACGACTCACAGGCAAAGGCGACTGAATAAACTGAACAACAGTAAGGAAAATGTTATGAAACACACACAATCATTAGCTTTAGCAATACTTTTACCTGCAATGTTATTTAGTTCAGTAGCAATAGCAGATAGTGCTCCACCTTCAAGCGAAATTGATAAAGTAAGTTACGGCCTAGGTGTTAAAACCGCGGAAAACTTCAATGCGCATCAAATTAAAATAAATGGCCAACAATTTACCCACGGCCTAAATGCAGTGCTGAATAAGCAAAAAGTTTTAATGAGCGAAAAAGAAATACAAGAAGTTCTTACTAAGTTCCAAAAAGAGCAAATTGCCCTACTTTCTAAACGTGAAAAGCAACAGGGCGCAGCAAATCTAGCTGCCAGCAATGCTTTTTTTGCTAAGAACAAAACGCAACCTGGTGTCATAACTACATCTAGTGGTCTGCAATACATAGAATTAACACCAGGCAAAGGCAGTTCACCTAAAGCCTCTGATTTTGTGCAAGTTAATTATCGTGGCACATTACTAAATGGCACAGAATTTGATAGTTCCTACGATCGCAAAGAAGCAAATACATTCCAAGTAGAAAACCTTATTCCAGGTTGGCAAGAAGCACTACAACTCATGAAGCCAGGTGCAAAATGGAAAGTATTTGTGCCACCACAATTAGGCTATGGATCAAAAGGCGCTGGCCAAGTTATTGAGCCGAACTCAGCGTTAATATTTGAAATTGAATTGGTAAGCGTTAAGCCTAATGCCTAATGCCACAGCTTGATGAAACCTTAGAGCTTCTCGCACAAGGCAACTTACAAGCTGCACTGCTGCAATGTCAAAATTTAGTGATGCAAAATCCAACAGATGCTGAAAGCCAGCATCTGCTTGGATTGATATATGCTAAACAAGGAGACATCACTGCTGCTGTCAGGCATTTTAAGACTGCAATAAATCTAGATCCACGCCAAGCGATTTTTCATAATAATCTTAGCAATGCATACAAACTGCTTGGTGACTTGGATGCAGCTACTAGGCATTTACATGAAGCGCTGCATATCGCGCCGAATAATGCTGAATCGTTTAATAATCTAGGCAGTTTGTATTACACACAGGGTGATATAAAAAACGCCATCCAACAATTTGAAAAAGCCATACGCCTGAACCCCAATAGTTGGGAAGCACATTACAATTTAGCCAATTGCTATATTAAGCAAGACATGGTTCTGCAGGCTATAAGTCATTATAAGACTGTGCTTAACTTAAATCCTGCACATAGTAATGCTAAATTAAACCTAGCTATGTCGTATGTTATAGTGCATGAGTACGAAAATGCTTTGCCATTGCTGATTGAAGCTGCAAAAAACAATCCGCAACATGCTGAGTTACAAGGACATTTAGCCGAGGCGTATTTAAATCTCGGTCAAACTGATAATGCGCTAAGTCAATATGAAAAAGCTATAGCATTAGACAATGATCGCCCTGCCTGGCACCACAATCTAGCTACTTTGTATGCAAGAACAGGTCAAGCCGATCTGGCTAAAGTTCACTACACTGCAGCACTAATGCTGCAACCTGATAATAGCACTGCACAACACATGCTAAACGCGCTCAATGCAAATCCAGACATAGCAAATGCCCCGCCGGAATATGTGAAATTATTATTTGATCAATATGCTTCATATTACAATCAACACATGACCAAGAATCTACATTACAATGCCCCACAATTGTTGCGCCAGGCATTCAGTAAATTTATTACACCACATACCAAACAACAGATCATTCTTGATCTAGGCTGTGGCACCGGGTTATGCGGTATTTATTTTAGAGACTTAGCAAGTTTCTTTGTGGGCGTTGATTTGTCACCTAATATGTTAGTGGAAGCTAACAAATTAGGTGCTTATGATGCACTATGCTGTTGCAATATTTTGCAAATAATCCCGGGAGTTAATCGCGGATATTTCGATATCATTCTGGCAGCAGATGTTTTTGCCTATGTCGGAGATATGGCTACAACTTTTGCAATGATGCAATCTGCGTTAAAAAGCGCTGGTTTGCTTGCTTTCACTATTGAAGAGCAAACAAAGAATGACAAATTCAGTTTGCAAGAAACGGGCCGCTTTGCATATTCGCAACAATACATAGATGCGATGTGCAAACAATTTGGATTTATTGTTGAAACAAATGAAGTGATTGTGCCACGTATGCAAAAGGAACAGCCTGTTCCAGGGCGTTTATATATATTGCGTAACAGCTAATTGTGCTCGCTAAGAATATTAAACAAGCGATCGTACTTGTTGTTTGCGCTCCAAGCATACCACCCATCAGCGTCTGCGTCTTCAACAGCTTTGATTTGGGCTTGTATATATCCGACTAATTGCTCTTCCGAGAATCGATGACGGTAATTAGATAATTCTATATAAGGATAAAGTTGAAATGGAGTCTGATTATCACTGAATTTACTCTTTAAGGCCTCTAAAGCAGAGAAATATATATTGTACGGCCGCTTCGCATGTTCGCGATACGGTTCAAAATGTGAGGGATATAACATAGGACATACCGCATCCACTGTAGACGCAAATTTTACGATGTTCTGTCCTATGTGCATAGATTCTTTAAAACAAGATTCGCCAAACACATCAATTTGTAACTTGGCACGATAACCGATTTTTTCTTTGAACCAGCTGATTACTCTACGCACATCATCAGAGTTGTTAGATGACGCCGGATTGCTAGCGGCGTAACGAATGTAATCTAATTGGATCTCCTCTGCACCTAGATCAATAGCCGCATCAACTAATCTGTAGCGCGACATCCAATAGGCTTCAGAATGCATTTTGTGGCGATCAGATCCGAACGGAAATACTACAATACGCGCAACATACGTTAGTCCGGCGTTTTTCACTAACAGAATATTTTTTTCATATCTAGAAGTGACGTGGTTCAAATCTACAACAAATGTGTTAATACCAGCTTGTTTAGATCGGTAAATCAAATATTCTAAATATTTACGATCTTCCAACGTGGATTGAGATATGTAGATCCCCTTCACCGGGCTGCTAAATCGAGCACGGTGATATAACTCGTAATTATTGGAGCTAGACTTCTGCTCCGCGTTAGCGGCCAGGACTACATTACAGCTAAGCATGATGACCAGCATCGTAACATATCTTTGCGCTAACATTTATTCGTTCTCTGTTCCTATATATATATCTTATCGGCGCATTTATTTAGAAACTTTACAAAGTTTTGACACTAATTGTCACAGCCCCTAGGAAAAAGGTACAGATTTAAGCTTAAATGCATTATAATTAAGCGCCTGTAGGTATAGAAGCAAAGAATGAAGGATAACTCAGATTTACACAAAGCCGTGTCACGAGAGTACACAGCTGGATTTAGCACTGATATTGAATCAGAAGCAGCGCCACCCGGTTTAAATGAAGATATCATTCGTTTTATATCCGCCAAGAAGAGCGAACCAGAGTTTATGCTCGAGTTTCGTCTTAAGGCTTATAGGCACTGGTTAACAATCAAAGAGCCAACCTGGGCGAAAGTTAAATACCCACCAATTAATTATCAAGATATTGTTTATTATTCTGCGCCAAAGCAAAAGCCTAAATTAAATAGCCTGGATGAAGTCGATCCAGAACTGCTTGAAACGTATGCAAAACTAGGCATTCCTTTGCGAGAACAAGAATGGTTGGCTGGAGTTGCAGTGGACGCAGTATTCGACAGTGTTTCTGTAGCCACCACGTTTAAAGCAAAACTAGCTGAAGCTGGGGTGATCTTTTGCTCAATTTCTGAAGCTATTCAAAAGTATCCGGAGTTAGTGCAAAAATACTTAGGCTCAGTTGTGCCTTACAGCGATAATTATTTTGCCTGTTTGAATTCAGCAGTATTTACTGATGGCTCGTTTTGCTTTATTCCGCAGGGAGTCACCTGCCCTATGGAGCTGTCTACTTATTTTCGTATTAATGCAATTGCAACTGGGCAATTTGAACGCACATTGATCATTGCAGAAGATAATAGCTACGTGAGCTATTTAGAGGGATGTTCCGCGCCAATGCGCGATGAAAATCAATTGCATGCAGCGGTTGTAGAATTGATTGCATTAAATGATGCATCAATCAAATATTCAACCGTACAAAACTGGTATCCTGGCGACAAAGAAGGCAAAGGCGGTATTTATAACTTTGTAACTAAACGTGGCCATTGTCGCGGTAAAAATTCGAAAATATCCTGGACGCAAATTGAAACAGGTTCTGCCATCACGTGGAAATATCCAAGCGTTATTCTACAAGGCGACAATAGTCATGGCGAGTTTTACTCGGTGGCATTAACAAATAACTTGCAGCAAGCCGATACGGGTACCAAAATGATCCACATAGGTGCGAATACATCGAGCATTGTAATTGCCAAAGGCATTGCTGCTGGGCGCAGTCAAAATACATTTCGTGGTTTAATTGACGTTGGTCCGCGCGCAGTTAAAGCCAAAAATTATACACAGTGTGATTCGCTCTTGCTTGGCGATAAATGCGGCGCGCACACTTTCCCTACCGTGAAAGTTAAAAACCAAGAAGCCAATATTGCACACGAGGCAACCACTACAAAGATCCGCGATGATCAATTATTTTATTGCAGGCAACGTGGAATCAGTGAAGAAGATGCCATTTCATTAATAGTAAACGGGTTTTGCAAACAAGTATTTCAAGAGTTACCAATGGAATTTGCCGTTGAAGCACAAAAATTATTAGCCGTAAATCTCGAAGGAGCTGTAGGATGACACCGATCCTGAATATAAAAGACTTAGTAATATCAGTTGAAGGCAAAACTGTTATTAAAAATTTAAACCTAAAGATGAACAAAGGTGAAGTTCACGCCATCATGGGACCTAATGGCTCTGGAAAAAGCACTCTGGCGAATACTCTGGCGCGCAATCCAGCATATATAGTTGAAAGCGGCAGCATTGAATTTAAGGGTAAAAATGTTTTAGATATGGAGCCCGAAGAATGTGCACGCGATGGCATGTTTTTAAGTTTTCAATATCCGGTGGCAATACCAGGTGTTAGTAACGTACAGTTTATTAAAACCGCCGTAAACGCGGTGCGCAAGCATCAGAACAAGCCGACATATGATGCTGTAGAGTTTCTACAACTTGTAAAAGAAAAGATGGCTAGCCTAAACATGGATCAAGACTTTCTGTATCGAGCCGTGAACGAAGGATTTTCTGGTGGTGAAAAGAAGCGCAATGAAATTTTACAAATGCTGTTGCTTGAACCTAAATTAGCCATATTAGATGAAACCGACTCCGGCTTAGACGTAGACGCATTAAAAGACGTTGCCAACGGTGTCAATTTATACCGTGGCCCAGAGCGTTCTATTCTGTTAATAACGCATTACCAACGACTGCTTGACTATGTTACTCCTGACTTTGTGCATATCATGATTGATGGCAATTTGATCTATTCCGGCGATAAAACCTTACCGCACGAAATAGAAGTCAAAGGCTACAATTGGATTAAGGAACAGGCAGCACATTAAATGCACGGTGTATTAGCAACAAATTCAGATTTGGTATTTGTGTGGCATGACAATTCTGGACAATCGTTTCCGGAAGCATCCACGCTTTTGCGAACTAAAGTAAGCCAAGATGGTTTTACCATCGATATACAAGATGACGCGGTTATAACTGAACCGCTGATCATATTAACTAGTTCTGCCGCCAGCAATACTGCTAAAAACGTTGTGAATATCGGCAAACGCGCTAAAGTACAAATTGTTGAATACATAATGGCTGATGATAACGATGCCAACAACAACATTGCTATGACTATTAATTGTGGCGCAGAATCAAATCTGCAGCATTGCATTTTGCATCAAGCTAAAGAATCTGCGAACATTGTACAACAATCGATTACTAGTATTAATCAAGACAAAGATTCCAATGTTACCTCAAACATATTTTCATTTGGCGCTGCAACCTCGCGTATAGAACTAGCGATTGCTTTGCAAGGCCAAAATGCCACCTGCGAAGCGGCATACTTAGCCTATACCCATGAAAGCGAAACACAAAACGTATTATTAAAGATTGACCACTTGGTACCGCATTGCACCAGTAAAAGCTTGGCGCGGAGTATTTTAAAGGACAAGTCAATCACCGATTTTGTAGGACGTATAGTAGTGCATCCCGATGCGATGAAAAGCTTTGCAGATTTACAGATCAAAAACATTATTTGTTCGCCAAAGGCACAGGCAAATAACCGACCCGAGCTAGAAATTTACAACGATGATGTGCATTGCAGTCATGGCTCAAGTACAGGGCAAATGAACGAAGAGGCGTTGTTTTATATGCGTTCGCGTGGCTTAGACGCAGCACAAGCTATAGAAATGATCATTGAGGGTTTTATACAGCCGGCAATCGACAGTTGTAAGATCGCGGCAATCCCTGCATTCATCAAAAGCCTGGTTATGGAGCGTTGATGGCAAACGATAAATACATTGCACAAATTCGCAACGATTTTCCGGCTTTGAAGATTAAAGTCGGGGATTTTCCTTTAGCTTATTTGGACAATGCAGCTACTTCGCAAAAGCCTAATGCTGTAATTGACTCACTGGTGCATTACTATTCCACTATCAACTCTAATGTACATCGTGGCGTACACTTTTTAAGCGAAACAGCCACAGAAGCATATGAGCAAGCACGAGTTAAAGTACAAAAGTTTATCAATGCTGCGCACAGCGAAGAATGTGTGTTTGTGCGTGGAACGACAGAAGCAATTAATCTGGTAGCAACCAGTTTTGGGCAACAGTTTGTGCATGCCGGTGATGAAGTTTTGATTTCGGTTATGGAGCATCATTCAAATCTTGTGCCATGGAAAATGCTGTGTGACAGAACTGGCGCTAAACTGCGCATTATTCCTGTAACTAAAAGTGGCGAGCTTGATCTAACTGATCTCGATCAATTATTAACACCTAAGACAAGAATTGTCTCAATAACTCATGTTTCCAACGCCCTCGGAACCATTAACCCAATCAAAGAAATCGTGAGACGCGCGCATGCGAAAAATATTCCGGTATTAGTTGATGGCGCACAGGCACTAGCGCATATTGATGTAGATGTGCAAGATTTGGATTGTGATTTTTACGCTGCTTCATCGCACAAATGCTATGGTCCTATGGGTATTGGTGTGCTGTACGGCAAGAAGAAATGGTTAGAACAAATGCCGCCATACCAAGGTGGTGGCGAAATGATCTTAAAAGTCACCTTTGAAAAT
>DATIHV010000204.1:0-3277 GCA_035480295.1 Gammaproteobacteria bacterium | reverse complement strand
ACATTTTTTTGCTGGACAAAGTTTCTTTTAGTACCAAGAATGCAACTGCGGCAGAAACAAATGGTGATAGGCTATACAGAAGACAGGCTTTAGATGAAACCATGTGATCAATCGCCCAAATCTCCAGTATGTTGGTTAGATAAATCTGGCTCATGGCTAGTAATACTATTCCACCAATATGCTCTGCTTTGATGCGGATCGCTTTAGGCTTGTAGCGAATCACCAGATATGCTAATAAAACCAAGCCCGCGAACAACATTCTTGAACCAACCAAAAAGAATGGCTCGGTATAGTTCAAAGTAGTTTTTTGCAGTGTAAATAAGCTTGCGAACATGACATACAGTAGAATGACTAAATACACGAAAACCTCGATCTTGCATGAATTTTGTGGAATAGTATCGCAGAATCAGGCATCTTATACTATAGGTTACTAGGGTCAGACTACGATTTGGGATCAGGAGAACAGCTTATGCGCGGTACGATTATTTTAGGCATAATGGCGCTTTGCGTCTCCACAGCTAGCTTTGGTTATATAGTTGACGGCTCGCGCATTAACCGTCCCAGCATGTTGTCATATGCAAAAAGCAAACTGCAAAATCGTGGAGTAATCGAGCAAGCTGCTGGCGGCCCGGCTTATTTGAAGGTTCCTGAGAGCTATATAAAGGAATTACACAAGCAAATTCAAATCCCTGGTTATGAATTACCCGCAATATCACGAATTTCCATTTTTGATGAAACCGAAGCTAAGAACATTTCCGTATTACAGGAGCTTGGACAAACGGTACAATTTAAGCCATTGGGCTTTTATACAATCGTGGTGGATGATCAAGAGTATTTCATGCTCGCAGTTGAAGCACCACAGTTGTCGCAAATTCGTCAAAAGTACGGTTTGACCGAACAATTAGAAAACCAATCTTTTAATATCACGATTGGCGTACGCAAAATGCAGGCTCATAATGAATTAGAAAGCCAAGGTGAAAAATCTTAGCGACACTATACTCCCAAGACTTCTTTTACGAACGGAATAGTTAATCGTCGTTGCTCAGTTAATGATGCCTGATCTAGCTCTTCTAATGTACTAAACAATTGCGTCATATCACGCGGACAACGGCGCAGCAAAAACTTACCAACTTGCGGATCTAAATCTAAGCCACGCACTTTAGCACGTAACTGCAACGCGGATAATTTTTGCTCATCGTTTAAAGTTTGCAGATGATAGATGGTGCCCCAACAAAGCCGTGATTTTAAATCTGGCAATTTAATGGCTAAATTAATTGGTGGCACATCGCCAGTTATAATTAAACGATTGTTATTTGCACGAACGCGATTAAACAAATGAAATAATTGCTCTTCTAACTCGGCATGACCAGCAATATTTTGTACGTCATCAATGCATATTAAATTTAGATTTTCTAAACCAGCAAATAGATCTGCAGTATCTTGTGCGGAGTGTAATGGAACATAAAAGGAAGTTTGGTTAAATTCTGGTGCGGCGTGACAAATAGCTTGCAGTAAGTGGCTACGTCCTGATCCAGTCGATCCGTATATATATAAGTAATTATCACCGATGCCACGTGCCAGATTAAAGACTGCATGCACTACCAGCTCATTGCCGGCAGGTAAAAAACTGGCAAACGTCGCGTCGTCGCGTAATCTAAAACCCAACGGGAGTTGTTGCAAACTCACGAATTAACCTTATATGTTAAATTCAAACTATTTGCTGCATCGTCTAAAGGATTTGGTAGCACAGACAAATCTGACACTAATACAGTGTCCATTTGCAGCGCTCTACTCAAACCTATGGCGCCACCATCGGCTTTAACCACAAATGTTGCTTGATCGCCGTCCATACTGCCTGCATCAACTTGTTGGACTAGACTTAAACGTTTTAAGTGATCAAACACTTTTGTGTAATCGGCGACAGATGTAATGCCATTAACGCGTACTGTAATGCCGGTAGCAAGTTTAGTTGTTTGCTGCTGCATATTATGCTTCTGTGCAACCATTTGATCTGCAAGCCTGTTAATCATTTGCTCAAGTTCAGCTTTTAGATCGGGGCTGTTACTGGTCCAGCTAATATTTTGATCTCCATCGATTAAGCGCCATTCGCAATGCCATATGCCTGCCAAGCTTTGCGCTTTACCTAGAAGAATCGTGCTAGTGTTGTAACGTTCTGCAGCTTGTTGCAACGGTCGTACATTAAAATCTAACACATCACGCTCACGAATAAATACGCGCTCGGTTAAATCTAACAATGGCAAAATAATCGGCACGCCATAATCAAGAGCTAACCGATCGACATGATGCGCCAAAGTACCGTCCACTTCATATGCTACAAATTGCGCATTATTGTTTTGCTGCGTCACTAACCATAACAACACTTGCTGCCGAGTTTTACCTAATGTAGTGCGCCCCATTTTCGCCACTAAACGATTAATCATTTGCTCGTTAAAACGCAAAGTTAATGTGTAGTCTCCATCATCTTCGGTAAAAAAATAATGATTAACAAATCTATCTAGATGTTCACGGGCGTTAATATATTCCTGATGGTGCAACACATGATTGGAACTAGCAACTTTTTTGATCACCTGTTCAAAAGCTTGTGGTAGATGCTTATTGCGAGTAGCAATATTGTTGTCGGTTACCTGAATTACAACCGTATACAAATTGTCCATTTGCACATCGTAGCCGTGGCTGTAACCACCAACTAACGATAGCAAAATGGCTAAAAATATTTGCAGTCTGCGCGCACGCGTCATATCATCTCCCAGCGATACTCGCCATGAAGTATACAGCTCTAAATAACACTACTACAAGACCTATACTATTTAAACGATGACACAAACACGATACCAAACATCTAGAATACTAGCTAATTTATCCCCAAATATTTGGGATGTAATTGTCATCGTGATCGTTTTGGGTGTTTTAGCCGTCCTTGCCTGGGGCGCAGCCGGAATGGTGTTGCCCTACAAAGTAGGCGAAGAAATCGAGATCTCATTATCACCATGGGCATTGCCAGGTTATGCGGTGAGCTCCGTATTGCGCATGTTTATCGCGATGCTCTTATCTCTAATCGTAACTTTCACTATTGCCCCGTTGGCGGCAAAAAATCGCCGCGCCGAGAAGTTTCTCCTACCCTTGGTCGACGTGCTACAATCAATCCCGGTGCTTGGCGTGTTATCAATCACTGTAGTGGGTTTTATCAGTTTATTTCCAAATAGCTTATTGGGACCTGAGTGCGCTGCGGTGTTTGCTATCTTTACCTCGCAAGTTT
>DATIHV010000203.1:0-2761 GCA_035480295.1 Gammaproteobacteria bacterium | reverse complement strand
TTGATTATGAAGCCAAACGTGACAAGATCCAGCAATTAAAGGATTTGAGCACTATTGTGCAAGACATAGAAAGCCGCTTTAAATCAGAATCTCGCGTCAGCCGTTAAGCACGTAAATGTGGATTTAACTTCATGTACAAATAGAAAGGCCAGAACGCAATATGCGAGAAAAACGTTAATATGCGTACAAAGAAACTGTAACCGATTAAGCCACCCACCAAGAGCATAACTAAAAATAGTAGCGAAGCAAAAAAGCACTTACTGCGACTTTCTTCCCAATGAATGATTATAAATAGAAAAATGCTGATCGGGAAAATGACAATGGGAAGCAACCAACGCTTATCCAGGCGATATACGGATTCTAGAAACCAAAACATAACCAAGCATGTTGCCAATGCAAACAATTGAAATAAATGATCAACTGCGCTTTGGTCAATTATGGTATCAATGTCCATGCATCACTCGCTAATAAATAATTGCGGATCAACGCGTACGCCGTTTAAACTTACCGACCAATGCAGATGTGGCCCAGTAGCGCGCCCGGTTTTACCTACAGTTCCAACCACATCACCTTGTTTTAATTCTTGCCCTTTCTGTACAGCTATGGTGTCTAAATGGCAATAGCTAGTGATAAAACCTTGTCCGTGATCTACAAACACAATATTACCGCTGTAAAAATAATTACCAATGTTGATGACCGTGCCATCTTTAGCACAACTTACGTTAGTGCCTTTTAATGCTGCAATATCTAATCCTGAATGCGCGTTTTTAGGAATATTATTCATTATGCGTTGTAAACCAAAAGGACTAGACTTACGGCCTTTCACGGGAGTAGCTAGGCGCAGTGATTTTAAATCTTTGTATTCCCAACGCGCATACGCTGCTATAGTCTCCAGGTATTCCTTTTCAATAACGGCTAGGTCTTCGGCAGATGGTTCAACTTTACGTTTATCAGAAATTGTTAAACGTTCAATAGGATAGGATTTAGGTTTGACATCAAAAGTTTTGGTTATGGTGTTATTTCGGCTGGTAATTTCAATTTGATTGATACCTAGCGTTGCTTCTAATGGTATGCCAACAACGGTTAGCCAGGTGTTTGGTTGTTTTGGATTAGCGAGCACACAAGTACGGTTACCTAAATAACGCACCTCAGGTGGTTCCGGACTGACGATTCCTAAATCTATGACAGCTACACCACCCGGTACACGCGCTGCTTTAGGCAGCACCGTACTAGCGAAGACTGGTGAAAGGACACTGCACAAACCACCAATCGAAAGTAACATCTTACTTATTTGTTTACGCACTTCTACATCCTTGTTTATCTGATTCCTGTCATCCCGGCCAAGCAATCGTAGATTGCGCAGTAGCCGGGATCTAAGCCGCTATAAATTCCGCCTTATCGCTGCCAATAGCACTTGCTGCCTCAAACATCGGTAGCAATTCATTTTTTTCTTGCAGATCTGTAACTATATCGCAGCCGCCGATTAATTCGCCGTTTATGTACAATTGCGGAAATGTTGGCCATTGCGCGTATTTAGGCAATTCCAGCCTAATATCTGGGCTTTCCAATACATTTACGTAACTAAACTTGGCTTTAATGGTCTTTAAAATCTGTACCACGCGTGATGAAAATCCACACATAGGAAATTGCGGCGTACCTTTCATGTATAAAATTACTGAGTTATTAGCTATTTGTTGCTTTATTAGATCCAGCGTTTCCACAGTACTTTACTCCAGGTAAATATATTTGCCGCAATTTTACCACACTGTTAGTCCCATTTGAAACGCGGCAAATTAATAGCATGATGAATAACTAATTTTAAATGGCTTAGCGAAATACCGTATTAAAATATTTGCTGCTTAATATTACGATTTAACCTACGCTCCATAGCAATTCTTACTAGTTTCATCAAAATATTTTGTTACCGTTGGTAACATATAGGATACCTTTGTGCTATTATGAATTATGAAACGATCGTATATGAAAGCTCCGCGGGCAGGGCATTTTTCAATGAATGGTTTGAAAAGCTCGCGCCAACAATCGCAGCCAAGATCACGTCGGCCATACATAAGCTAGAGGCGGGCAACCTTTCCAATACAAAATTCTTGAGAGAAGGAGTGTGGGAATTTAAAATAAATGCGGGTCCTGGATATAGAATCTATTTTGGCAAAGTAGATAAACGCGTGATTCTATTGTTGGCTGGAGGAACAAAGAAAGCTCAACAAAAGGATATAGATTTGGCGATTGGCTTATTACAAGAATATAAAAAAGCAGGCATGCATTAGAGGAATAAAATGGGTTTATCTAGATCATTTAAAGAAACAGTACGAGCCAGAGCGCTAAAAGATCCCGCTTTCAGAAGAGCCTTGCTTGAAGAATCGATGAATGAGTTTTTATCTGGAGACCTAGAAGTAGCTAAATCGCTTCTCAGAGATTACATTAATGCGGGACCATCTTTTCAAAGAATATCTAAATTGACAAAAATCAATGACAAGAGCTTACAACGAATGTTAAGTGATAAAGGAAATCCCACAACTAGTAATTTTTGCATAGTTTTACATGCGATACAAGAAATTGAGGGAGTAGAGATTGGGGCTAGGATCCGTCGTTAGGCCTTGCATCTGCAGGTGCTCATAGCTAAACTATTATTTCTTCTCGTAGTCACGGAGTGCTTAAAAATGGCGTTTGTTTTACCCCCTTTACCGTACGAAATGGATGCCTTGCAGCCATATATTTCCCGCGAAACCCTCGAATATCACTA
>DATIHV010000202.1:0-4794 GCA_035480295.1 Gammaproteobacteria bacterium | reverse complement strand
ATCAACCTGGGAAGCCGGGTAGCAATGCTCGTCGCTTGGCAATTATCATTGCCGCCACAGTGTTATGTGGGGAGTTGTCATTGTTAGCTGCGCAAACCAATCCTGGTGAGCTGATGCGCACTCATTTAATAATGGAGCGAGCGAATAAACATGCAGATGCAGAGGAAGTTAAGTAAGCATCCTGAAATGCGCAGACTAACCGCTCAGGCGCCAGCGAAACTAATTCTGTCTGGCGAACATGCAGTGTTATATGATCAGCCAGCAATTGCTATGGCCGTAAATCGCTACACTACAACTACCACTACCTGGCGCGATACGCCACACATTCATTTTAAATTTCTAGACCTAGCGTACGCCAAATCGCACACCTGTGCCGCGTTGCGGCGCTTGGCCATGAATTTACAAAATGATTACAACAGTTTTTTAGAAGGCAAATGCAGTATTCGTAAAGTTTTAAAGCGACCATTTCAATTGCTGCAATATTCAGTCTCGAATTTATTAGATTCCTTAAATGTAACTTTACCTTGTGGTGTGGAAATTGCAGTAGATTCTACGATTCCCATTGGTTGTGGCATGGGTTCATCCGCAGCTGCAGTGCTGAGTACTTTATATTCTGTAACCAATTTTTTAGATTACAAATGGCAGCGTGCGGATTATTTGTCTTTTAGTAAAAGTATTGAAAATTTACAGCACGGTCGGTCTAGTGGTTTAGATCTACACTTATCTACTTATGGCGGTTGCGTGTTATTTAAAGATGGTGAAGTACAGGCGCGGCCAGTGCCGCAAATGCCAATGTACATTGTAAACACTGGTAAGCCAACTTCTTCTACCGGCGAGTGTGTGAGTGCAGTAGCTCCATTATTTAAAGATCAAGGTTTAGCCAATGAATTTGGCAATGTGACACGCAACATTGATCAAGCTATTAACCAAAACGATCTGCATGATTTTAAACGCGGCATTAAAGACAATCATGCTTTATTGCAAAGAATTGGCGTGGTCCCTGCAAAAGTTAGCAAATTTATTCATGCAATTGAACAATACGGCGGCGCTGCCAAAGTGTGTGGCGCAGGCGCTGTTTCTGGCAAAAATGCAGGTATTGTTCTAATCGTAGCCGATCCAGAAATTAAAGATTTAGTAAAAATGCATGGTTACAGTTTGCAAACAATACAAGTAGATCCATATGGCACCAGAATCATATAACGTATCAGTGCCAGGCAGTATGATGCTAATGGGCGAACATGCAGTGTTGCACGGTAAACAAGCGCTTGTGTGCGCTGTTAACCAGCGGTTGCGAGTGCAGCTTACGCCGGTTAATACAAATGTGATAACAATCACCGATTCTCGCTTAGGAACTTTAGTGACTACTGTAAATGCCGTACACATGCAAAATCCATTTAAATTTGTCACTGCAGCGATTCTCTTGTTTAAATCTCAATTATCAACCGGTTTTACGTTAGATATAAACTCTGATTTTTCCAGCACAATTGGTTTAGGATCTTCTGCAGCTGTAACGGTGGCAACTATTGCTGCGCTGGGGCAATGGCTGAATGTTATACCATTACCAGCTGACGACATACTCGATATGGCTCTACAAGTGATTTTAGCTGTACAAGGCAGCGGTTCCGGTGCAGATGTCGCTGCCAGTATATATGGAGGTGTGTTAGGGTATTCAGTAAGCCGCGAGGATGATGCAAATTATAAAGTGTGCCGTACGGGTGACGCGGAGGTAGGGGGCACCGCCCGTCGCGCGCAGCGTAGCGAGCACGACGGGGGATGCCGCAGCGGCAGGACCCGTAGGCACATCAACTTGTTGCCAACAATCCCTAATCTCACCGCTGTTTACAGTGGATACAAAACACCAACTCCTGAAGTAATACGAATCGTAACAGCAGCGCAACAACAGGATCCGGATAGATTTAGCACAATTTTTTCTAAAATACATGATGTAGCTATGCAAGCTGTAAACGCAATTACCGAACGCAACTGGCCATTGCTGGGGCAATTATTTAATCAACATCAAACATTACAAGCCGAGCTCGGCGTTAGCGATCAAACATTAGATCATCTAGTGCAGCTGTTGACAAAGCAACCACAAATACATGGTGCAAAAATTTCCGGGGCAGGGCTTGGTGACTGCGTAATTGGTTTGGGTGAAGTACAAGAGAATTTGATTGCTGCCAACGACGGTATGCTGCAATTTGCAGTGCGCATAGATCCAGAAGGTATTAAATATGCAAGTAACTAGACAAAATGTGGTACGTGATATAATTAAAAATGTTGGTTTACCACAAGCTGATTCGGCCACTGAATATGCAGCAAGTAATATTGCGCTATGTAAATATTGGGGCAAACGTGATGCTGAATTAAATTTGCCGGTAACGAGTAGCTTGTCAATTTCTATGAGCCACTTGGGTGCATGTGCGAAGATTAGTTTGGCAGATGCGACGCAAGATCAGATTTTTTTAAATTCATTGCCGCAACAAGAAAATACTATATTTTATAAGCGTTTGGTAGAATTTTTAGATTTATTTAGACCAACCAGCGACACGTTTTTTAAAATCCATACTAAAACAAATATTCCGGTTGGCGCAGGTCTTGCATCTTCCGCATGTGGATTTGCGGCAACTGTTAAAGCGCTTGACGCTTTGTTTGGTTGGAATTTGCCTGCTGCGGAGTTATCAATACTGGCGCGTTTGGGTAGCGGCAGTGCGTGTAGATCGATTTATGACGGCTTTGTGTTGTGGCAGGCAGGTACATCAGCTAATGGCATGGATAGTTTCGCAGTGCCGTTAGATTATACCTGGGATGATCTTAGAGTCGGTGTTTTATTAGTAGATAAACGTCAAAAAAGTATAACTTCACGTGATGCTATGCAGGCTACGGTTGAATCTTGCCCATTCTATAAACTATGGCCATCCATAGTTAGTGAAGCACTTGTGCATACGGAGCATGCGTTACAGCATAAAGACTTTTGGTTACTCGGTGCGACGGCAGAGGCAAATGCAATGGCAATGCATGCTTTAATGCTGGCTACTACGCCTGCGGTTATCTATTCGCAAGCTGCAACCCTAGATTACATGCAACAAGTGTGGCGCGCACGTTCTGAGGGAATTGGGGTGTTTTTCACGCAAGATGCAGGACCGAATTTAAAATTATTGTTTTTAAGCAAAGACGAATCGCAGGTGCGCGAATTATTTAACGCCATGGAGGTTGTTGCGCCGTTCGTCACAGTTATGCAAACTTCGGAGTCTATGTATGACTGAAATGTTGGTATTAGTTGATGAGCACGATCAGCAAGTCGGCGTAGGTGAAAAAATGCAAGTACATCAAGCAGGCTTGTTGCATCGCGCATTTTCTGTATTTGTAATACGCAAGATGGACAACGAATTTGAAATTTTGTTGCAACAACGTAAATTTGATAAATACCATTGTGGCGCATTATGGACTAATACATGTTGCAGTCACCCTCGCATAAACGAAGACGTTGTAGATGGTGCCGAGCGTAGATTACAAGAAGAAATGGGTATTGGGATTAAGCTGCAATTGCTAGATTCATTTACATACCGCGCTGAATTTTCTAATGGCTTAATTGAGCACGAATATGATCATGTGTTAGTTGGTCATTACAGTGGCGAAGATATTAATATAAACCCAGACGAAGTACAAAGCTTTACCTGGATTTCTATTCCTACGTTATTAGCAAGTTTGCAAGTACAGCCACAATTATATACGCCGTGGCTGTTACCAGCCTTAGGTGTGTTACAAGCCCATTTGGAAAAAATTACATGACGGCGTTTTTATATTCATTAATAGGATTCGTAGTAGCGATTGGTTTGTTGACAGCTATTCACGAATACGGCCACTTTTGGGTGGCACGCCGTTTGGGCGTCAAGGTGCTGCGTTTTAGTATTGGTTTTGGAAAAAAGATATATTCATGGCACGATAAGTCTGGTACTGAATATGCGATTTGCGCAATTCCTCTGGGCGGTTATGTAAAAATGCTTGATCAAAACGAAGGCATTGTTGCACCAAGTGAATTGCATCGCGCATTTAATAATAAACCAGTTTGGATCCGCATGCTAATCATTGCAGCTGGTCCGATATGCAATATGTTATTTGCAGTATTGGCGTATTGGTTGATCTTTGTATGGGGCGTTGCTGGTGTTGTGCCAATATTAGGCGATGTGCCGCCAAGCAGCGTGGCATATGCAGCTGGATTGCGCTCTGGACAGGAAATTACCGCGGTAGACAATCGTGCTACTACTTCGTGGGAAGATATAGTACTTGAATTAATGCGCCACAGTGATGAGCATGATTACATACCAATAACTACGCTGGATACGACGAGCAAAACTTCAGCTACGCATCGTCTAAATTTGCAAAACTGGTCTATAGACAATAACGCAAATGATTTTTTATCTGAACTAGGTTTAGTACCGCTTGATCCATTACTGCCTATAGTTGGCAGCACGGTGGCTTATTATCCTGCGCAACAAGCTGGCTTACAAGCAGGGGATCTTATTAAAGCGATCAATGGTGAGCCGGTTAACAGCATTTCGCAACTACTGCATACGTTGCATGATAAGTATGGTCAGGAACTTAATGTACAGATTTCTCGTAATGGCAAAGATTTAACTACGCAAATTATGCCGGTGAAAAAAGTGCATGAGAATGGTGATGTAAGTGGCTTTATTGGTGTACAATTTGCGCCACAAAAATGGCCGGACAAGTATATTCGCATACATCGTTATAGCCCGCTTGTAGCTTTGGATATGGCATTAGATCGCACTAAAG
>DATIHV010000201.1:0-10352 GCA_035480295.1 Gammaproteobacteria bacterium | reverse complement strand
GTATGAATCTGGACACGTTTTATAGTATGACCGTTAATAATAAAGAACTATATGCTCAGGCCTCACTTACTGCTAGGCAGACGTTTAACAATTTAAGGGCTGGTGTGGAAGCAGCAGTTCAAGTAGATCCTGTTGTCTTACAAAATATTGATGAAACACCTCGGAAAGCTGCTGCTAAATTGTGGGCAAGCGTTTAAACTGCATAATGTAAAAAGCCAGGTTTAACCTGGCTTTTTCATGATTGGCCTTAATTAACGAGTAGGTGCTGGATGTGGCATTAACGCTTCACGAATATCATGCTTCGTGAAATGCTTGATGATAGTTGCCGGTACATGCAGCATGTTAATAAATTTGTCCACGTCTGAGTGATATAAGTCTAAACCTATTACGCCATCAGCCTGTGCACTAATAAGCACTTCTTGATGACCAAGTTCCGTATCTTTTACCAATACCATTGTTATTTTATTTAATGGGATAGAGGTAATAACTCTATTTCTATAGAATCCAAATACACGTTTGTCTGTGACAACCACGCCTGAACTGTATGAATAGTAGCTAGTAGCTTTGTAGCCTTCAATGTTTTCTCCAGGCTGCAGGAAATTCATCTTTTTCAAGTATTCCATAGCTTTTGGCTCTATTGGAGGTGTCTGTAAACCGATTTTTGGCCCTAATGCTGTTAGCGCTACCAAAATTACCGCACAAACTATAACTATTGTCGTGACTGCATATTTTAAACTGGCCATAGCGGCTATTCCCCTCTTGGTCTTTTTGGTACTTTTTCTAGCTGTTTTTTTCGCGCGTACGCGTTTCGTTATTAGCATACTAACTAAGTTAGACGTTTTGCTGATAAAAAGCAAGTAAACAACTAAATAAAGTGGCTGACCATATGCATATCACAGGCCTAAAGTGCTTTTTGTGATAGGCCTTGCAATTGCGGTGTAAACTGGTTAATATACTGAAAATTATCGCGGGGTGGAGCAGTCTGGCAGCTCGTCGGGCTCATAACCCGAAGGTCGTAGGTTCAAATCCTGCCCCCGCTACCAATAACGTATTTTAAAGTGGGCCATGAGCCCATTTTTTATTTGTGCTGTGAGGTGACATGAAGAGGCATCCAGCGATTGAAGCTGTCGTGGCGCCGGTTGTTACTGGCCTGGGCTGTGAATTTGTAGGCCTAGAATACCTAGTACAAGGCAAGCACTCTGTGTTGCGTATATATATAGATCGGCCAGGCGGAGTTTCCTTGGACGACTGTGAGCGAGTAAGCCGCCAAGTTAGCGCAGTATTGGATGTGGAAGAGCAGCTGGTTAGAGGTGAGTACAGCCTTGAAGTATCTTCGCCTGGAGTAGACCGCAAGATATTTAGCAGCGAGCAGTTTCCACAATTTGTGGGGAAAAAAGTGCACATAACTTTGCACACACCCTTAAATGGCCAACGCAATTTTAAGGGCATTCTGAGTGAAGTTGATGATCAGAAGTTAGTTTTAGATGTTAACGGTAATGTTGTTAGTGTAGAATACGCGAATGTTGCGCAAGCGAACGTTATAGCTTAAAGGCAAAAAACGAAAACTAAAGGCAGAGACTAAATATGAGTAAAGAAATTCCATTAAAGATGATCGTAGGTACTGTTTCCAACGAGAAAGGTGTTTCCGAAGAAGTAATTTTCGAAGCCCTAGAGGCAGCATTAGTTTCGGCTACAAAAAAGAAATATGGCGCACATATTGAAGCGCGCGTTGCTATAGATCGTAAAACTGGTATGTACGACACATTTAGAGTGTGGCATGTAGTGCCAGATCCAGAATTAAATCAGCCATTAGAATTACCGTTCAGCCAAATAACGTTGAGCGCAGCGCAAGTTGACGAGCCCAACATTCAGCCTGGCGATACAATTGAAGAACAGCTCGAATCAGTAGAATTTGGCCGTATTGCGGCACAAACAGCTAAGCAAGTAATTATTCAAAAAGTGCGTGAAGCAGAACGCTCTAAAGTTGCTTCTGAATTTAAAGCCAAAGAAGGGCAGTTGGTTAACGGCGTTGTCAAGAAAGTTGCACGTGAAGGTATCATTGTTGATTTGGGTGGAAACGCAGAAGCACTGTTGAAGAAAGATCAAACGTTATCTAAAGAATCATATCGTGCTGGTGATCGAGTACGTGCCTATTTGACCGATATTGTTACCGATACGCGTGGTCCACAAATCATGCTGAGCCGTACTGATCCTGGTATGCTCGAAGAGCTATTTAAAATTGAAGTACCAGAAGTCGGTGAAGGCATCATTGAAATTAAAGCTATCGCACGCGATCCTGGCGTTCGTTCTAAAATTGCGGTTAAAACCAATGACGGACGCATGGACCCAGTTGGTGCTTGCGTAGGTATGCGTGGTGCACGTGTACAGGCAGTATCGAATGAGCTTGGCGGTGAGAGAGTTGATATAGTGCTATGGGATGACAATCCTGCGCAATTTGTGATGAATGCAATGTCGCCAGCAGAAATTGTTTCGATTGTTGTTGATGAAGAAACAAATACGATGGATATCGCGGTTAAAGACGAATACTTATCGCAAGCAATCGGACGCAGTGGTCAAAACGTAAAATTGGCAGGCGAATTAACTGGTTGGACGTTGAATGTAATCAGTGCTCAAGAAGCTCAAGCTAAGAATGAACAAGAAAAAACCGAATTGTTACAAGCATTTACTGAACAGTTAGGCGTTGATACGGAAGTTGCGGAAGTATTGATTGCTGAAGGCTTTACTACTATTGAAGAAGTTGCATATGTTCCGGTAAATGAATTGCTAAGTATTGAAGGTTTTGATGAAGAAATAGTTGAAGCCTTACGTAACCGCGCTAAAGATGTGCTGTTAACTAAAGCGCTTGCGACCGAAGAAGAATTGAAAAAATCCGCTGCTGATTTGTTGGAGTTAGAAGGTGTAAGTGAACAGTTGGCAACTAATTTGGCTAGACACCAAATCTTCACTCGCGATGATCTGGCTGAACTAGCGGTTGACGATGTAACTGAATTTACCGATCTCAATGCTGATCAGGCTGCAAAATTAATTATGCAAGCTCGTGCGCATTGGTTTGCTAATGAGAACTAATCCAGGAGATACTAATGCCGAATGGCGTAACTATAGAAAAATTGGCAGAGCAGATCGGTGTTTCGTTAGATCGCTTGAAAGAGCAGCTGACGCGCGCGAATGTGCAATTTACTTCCGAAAAAGATGTAATAACCAATGATGATCGCCAAAAACTGCTTTCATTGCTAAAAGGTGAGCACGGTACAACACCTGAGGCCGGCAAAGAAACCAAAATTTCATTGCGACGTACTAGCACCAGTACTCTGAAAGTAAAAACTTCTTCTGGTAAAAACTCAACAGTAAATGTTGTAAGCAAGAAGCGCAGAGTATATGTAAAGCGTGAAAATACCGCCGGTGAAGAAGATGTAGTAGAAGCGGTGGTTATTGAAGAACCGCCTGTAGCTGCAGCGCAACCAGCTGTAGAAACATCAGAATCTACACAATCTGCAGTACCAGAGGTTGTTACTGAAAAAACTGCTGAGCAAGCAGCAGCAGCGCGTGACAAACCGGCTGATAAAACTGCTGTTGCACGTCGACCAGCACCTGAAAAGAAGAAAGATGCTAGAGAGAAAGAACGTGAACAACGCATTGAGCGTAGTGACAAAGAAGGCAAGCGTGTCAACAAAGCGCGTTTACTAGAAGAAATCAGTGAGGACGAGTCACGGCATCGCCGCTACAAGCCAAAACATCGCGGTATGCAAAAGCGTCGTGAGGACGAAATAAATCCACACGCCTTTGCTAAACCTGTAGAGCCACAAACTTATACTGTTAACGTTCCAGAGACTATCACGTTGGCTGAACTAGCCAAGAAAATGTCGATTAAAGCAGCCGATCTGATCAAAGTCATGATGAAAATGGGTGCGATGGCAACCATTAACCAAGTCATTGACCAAGACACTGCGTGCTTAGTGGTTGAGGAAATGGGACACGTAGCCGTGCCTGTGAAGGATTCAACATTAGAAGAATCTGTACAAATATCATATCAAACAGAAATGGTTACACGTCCACCGATCGTTACGGTAATGGGCCACGTGGATCACGGTAAAACTTCGCTATTGGATTACATCCGTAGCACTAAGGTAACCGCACAAGAAGCCGGTGGTATTACGCAACATATTGGTGCATACCAGGTTGAAACGCCGCGTGGCAAAATTACTTTCTTAGATACTCCAGGCCACTCAGCGTTTACCGCCATGCGCGCACGCGGTGCAAGCTGTACCGACATAGTAATACTTGTGGTAGCTGCAGACGACGGTGTGATGCCGCAAACTATTGAAGCGATACAACATGCTAAGGCTGCGAATGTGCCAGTAATTGTTGCTGTTAATAAAATAGATAAACCTGAAGCGGATGTGAAACGCGTGGCTACCGAACTTTCACAACACGGCATTATGTCGGAACAGTGGGGCGGTGAAAATATTTTTGTAAATGTGTCTGCTAAAACCGGTGAAGGTATAGATGCATTATTAGAATCAATTATGTTGCAAGCTGAAGTAATGGAATTAAAAGCTGTATCTACTGGCCCAGCACAAGGCGTCGTGTTAGAAGCACGCGTTGATCGTGGTCGTGGTCCTGTAGCCTCCGTATTAGTGCAGTCTGGATCATTAGCATATGGCGATATGTTATTGGCTGGCTTGGAGTACGGCAGAATTAAACACATGACAAATGATCAAGGTGTAGAAATTAAATCAGCTGGCCCAAGTGTTCCAGTAGAGGTATTAGGTTTGACCGGTGCTCCGCATGCTGGTGACAAATTCCAAGTAGTAGAAGATGAACGTAAAGCACGCGAGGTTGCTTTGTTTAGACAAGGCAAACATCGTGAAATCAAGCTTTCTAGACAACAAGCGACAAAACTTGAAGGCTTTATGGATCGCATGCGTCAAGGTGAAATTAAAACTTTAAATATAGTTATAAAAGCTGACGTACAAGGTTCTATCGAAGCGTTAAGCGAATCTTTAGAAAAATTATCTAACGCTGAAATCACCGTGCGTGTAATTAGTAAAGCAGTGGGTGGCTTCAATGAATCAGATGTAAACTTGGCAATGGCTTCGAATGCAGTGTTAATAGGTTTCAACGTACGTGCGGATGCTTCGGCGCGACGTTTAGCTTCTGCCGAAGGCGTTCAAATTAATTATTACAGTATTATTTATGATGTAGTCGATGATATTCGTAAGGCGATTCTTGGTATTCTTGGTCCGGAAATTAAAGAAAAGATCGTTGGCTTGGCTGAAGTGCGTGAAGTATTTAGATCGAGCAAGTTTGGCGCAATTGCAGGTTGCATGGTCGTGGATGGCAAAATCAAACGCGGCAACAAAGCGCGTGTATTGCGCAATAACATTGTTGTTTTTGCCGGTGAATTAGAATCTTTGCGACGCTTTAAAGAAAATGTTGGTGAAGTTCGCAACGATATGGAATGTGGCATAGGTATAAAAAACTATAATGATATTCATCCTGGAGATCAAATAGAAGTATACGAAACATTCGAAGTAGCTCGCGAAACAATTTAGGAACCCTGTAAATGAAAAATTCTTCGCGCAAAGGCAGGCTGGGTGATTTATTGCAACGTGAAATTGCCACACTAGTTAGAGATGAATGTAAAGATCCACGTCTAGGAATGATCACTATTTCAGGCGTGGAAGTCACGGATGATTTATCATTTGCGCGCGTGTACGTTACTGTGCTAGAAGATGAAAAGCGTGATGCGAGTATCGAAGCATTAAATCATGCGGCAGGATTTTTCCGAACGCAACTTTCGAAGCATCTAACATTACGCGTTGTGCCAAAGATCCGCTTTATTTACGATAGTTCATTAGTCAATGGCAGTCGCATGGACATGTTATTGAACTCCGTAAAACCACCGGTTGATCAAGATGACTCAGATCAAGAATCCGCGTAGAAAACTTGATGGCGTTTTACTCTTAGATAAAGCCACTGGTGTCTCCTCAAATCGCGCGTTACAACAAGTAAAACATTTATTTAATGCTGCTAAGGCCGGCCATACTGGTAGCCTTGATCCGCTAGCGAGTGGTGTTTTACCGATTTGTTTTGGCGAAGCAACAAAATTTTCGCGCTTTTTACTCGATGCAGACAAAACATATTTGGTTACTGCACAGCTAGGGGTCATTACTGATTCTGGCGATTCTGAAGGCGCAATAATTGCAGAAAATCCCGTGCCTGAATTTGCTGACGCCGATATATTGCGCTGCATTGCTGCCTTTAAAGGCTCTGGATCACAAGTGCCAAGCATGTTCTCTGCACTAAAACACAACGGCCAACCACTATATAAACTCGCTAGACAAAACATCACTGTTGATCGCCCCGCGCGTGACATATACGTGCATGAATATGAATTACTATCCCGCACTCACGATACAGTCACTTGCAAAATTAAATGCAGCAAAGGCACCTATATTCGTACCATGGTCGAGGATTTAGGTAATGCATTAGGATGTGGCGCGCATGTTACGAGCCTGCGTCGTGTGCAAGCTGGGCCTTTTGGCATCGAGCGTTGTTACGCGTATACAGATCTAGAATACATTGAGGACCTGCCTGGAGTCCTGTTGCCCGTTGAATCGCTATTAAGCGGTTTGCCAAAAGTGGTTTTAGATGAGACAGATGCAGCAGCGATTCGCAATGGTAAGCAAATTCATATTACATCTGGTGCCCTTGGCTTAGTAAGTGCGTTTTCCGCAGATAATAATTTGTTAGGGATAATCGAGGTATGTGCTGCGTATGCCAAAGCGGTTCGAATAACGTCAGCAAGGAATGTTGCACAGCTGGGCGTCGGGTGACATGGATGTCACCCATGGGCAGGGATAGCATAGCTGCCCAGGCTGTGGAATATTCCTTGCTGACGTCCATAATATAAGGCTCGCAATAGGCTAGTAGCGACCAACCAGGTTGTGGTATAATCGCGCCAGCTTGTTTTGCGACAAGTAATTAATTTATACAACTTACATACCCTGGAGGGTTTTTATGGCATTAACTACCGAAACTAAGGCTGAACTTGTTAACAAATACAAGCAGGGTGCTAACGACACTGGCTCTGTGGAAGTACAAGTGGCTTTGTTATCGGCGCATATCACTTCATTAACCGAGCATCTTAAAAAGCACAAAAAAGACGTGCACTCTAAGCGTGGTCTGGTTGGCATGGTGAACCGTCGCCGTAAACTATTAACTTACCTAAAAGGTAAAGACGAACCTAAGTATCAAGCACTAATTGATGCTGTTGGTATTCGTAAATAATTTCACATATAAGGATTGAGGCTTTGACAGCAATTACTAAAAAGATTCCGTTTGGTACTAGAACTTTAACTTTAGAAACAGGTGTTATTGCACGTCAGGCCTCAGGCTCTGTGCTCGTGGATATGGATGGCACTACGGTGTTAGTAACCGTGGTAGCGCAATCCGAAGCGGCTGCAGACGCTAACTTTTTTCCTTTACGCGTAGATTATCAAGAAAAATTATATGCAGCGGGAATTATCCCTGGTGGATTTTTCAAACGCGAAGGTCGTCCAACTGAACGCGAAACTTTAATTTGTCGTTTAATCGATCGACCAATACGTCCATTATTCCCAGCGCAATTCTTTAACGAAGTACAAGTAATTGCAACTGTACTATCCATGAATCCTGACGTTGAACCAGATATTTTGGCAATGATTGGCGCATCTGCTGCGTTAGCATTGTCTGGCGTGCCATTTGAAGAGCCAATGGGCGCAGCGCGCGTTGGTTACGTTGATAGTTGCTACGTATTAAATCCAACGGCTAAAGAATTAGAAAACTCCAAACTTAATTTAGTTGTGGCAGGTACGGAAAGTTCGGTTTTGATGGTAGAGTCTGAAGCACAAGAATTATCTGAATCTGTAATGTTGGGTGCAGTGATGTTCGGTCACAAGCAATTCCAACCAATCATTAAAGGCATCAAAGAATTAGCTAAAGAAGCAGGTACCACACGTTGGTCTTGGACACCTGCGGCGAAGAATGAAACTGTGGTGCAAGGCATTGAACGTGACCATGCAGCTGCTATAACAGAAGCGTATCAAACTCGCGACAAAAAACAACGCCAAGAAAAGTTAAAAGCAATTCGTACTCAAGCTGAAGAAAAGTATGTTTCTGCCGCTGAAAACAATGTTGTCACTAGCATGCACGTAAGAACAATACTTGAAGACCTAGAAAGCAAGATTGTGCGCGGTAAATTAATCGCTGGCGAACGTCGTATTGACGGTCGTGATCTTAATACAGTGCGTCCAATTACAATTCAAACTGGCCTATTGCCACGTACTCACGGTTCAGCATTATTCACTCGCGGTGAAACGCAAGCATTAGTCGTGGTAACTTTAGGTACTACTAAAGATGCGCAAACAACCGATAGTATTCTTGGACAAGATAAAGAAACATTCATGCTGCATTACAATTTCCCACCGTTTAGCGTTGGTGAAATTGGCCAAGTAGGTAGCCCTAAGCGTCGCGAAGTGGGGCATGGCAAATTGGCAAAGCGCGGTTTGCAAGCGGTTATCCCAAGTATGACTGAATTTCCATATGTAACACGTATCGTTTCTGAAATCACAGAATCTAATGGTTCAAGCTCTATGGCCACAGTTTGCGGTGGTAGCTTGGCGTTAATGGACGGTGGTGTGCCAATTAAAGCGCCGGTTGCTGGTATTGCAATGGGCTTAATTAAAGAAGCTGATAAATTTGTTGTCTTAACAGATATTCTAGGTGATGAAGATCATTTAGGCGATATGGATTTCAAAGTAGCTGGTACCGAAACTGGTGTAACAGCACTGCAAATGGATATTAAGATCTACGGCATAACTGAAGAAATTATGTCACAAGCTTTAGAAAGCGCGCGTAACGGTAGACTGCATATTCTGCAAATCATGAATAAAGCAATTCAAGCGCCGCGTACCGGTTTATCCGCGTATGCACCAAGAATCATTTCCATGAAAATTAATCCTGAAAAAATCAAGGATGTTATTGGAAAAGGCGGCTCAGTAATTCGTGCTATCATCGAAGAAACAGGCGCGTCAATTGATATCACTGACGACGGTGTTGTGCAAATTGCTTCCGTTGATCAATCTGCTGGTGAAGCTGCACAACGTAAGATTGAAGCAATTACTGCTGAAGCTGAAGTGGGTAAAGTTTACACTGGTAAAGTAGTACGTATTGCGGAATTTGGTGCATTCGTAAATATAATGCCAGGAAGAGACGGTTTAGTACACATTTCACAAATTTCGCACGAACGTGTAGAAGAAGTGAGTGATGTACTTTCTGAAGGCCAAGAAGTCGAAGTTAAGCTTATTGAAATTGATAAGCAGGGTCGATTCAAACTTAGCATGAAGGCATTGCAAGAACGCGAAGAGAGCCAACCAGAGAAATCTGAGCACTAGAGCTCCAGACTACTAGTCCGCTCCCACATATGTCATCCCCGCCTACACGCTATCTCTATATCGTCATCCCCGCCAAGCCGAAGGCGCGAGCGGGGATCTGCTGACCGCACGCTAAACACATGGCAAATTCTTGCCACATTTAGATCTAGATTAGCCATACTTAAATCACAATAACCTCGTGAGGGATTATTGTGAGCACAAATGAACCTAATTCAGAGGCGCAGCCATTCGTGACCGATTTGAGTGCGGCGATTGGGCAGTCCATGACTAAATTGCCTGCTTTTGCTGGATCAGTGGTTAAAGTAATAAAAACAGTATCCGACGCAAATTTAAAAGCGACTTTAACTGCAACTGCGGCTGAACTTAGCGCGAGTGTAAAAGAAATCCGGAAAAATAAATGGTCGTTTGACGCTTGGTACAACGTTGCTACTACTGCGGCAAATATAATACAAGCAGGCTCTGTAACCCAAAGCCTTTCTGCAGCAGTTAGTGCTGCGGTCGATGTAGTAGAGCCTTTTGCTAAACTTGCTGAAACGCATAAGATTGAAGTGGCCGCACTGTCAGGCACTGTTATAGTTGCTACACAAAGCTTGCCATTAGCAGTGGCTTTTACTAATCAGTGCTATTTATTAGCTACCGATTCCGAGCATAATTCAAAACAAATGGCAAAAAGCGTCGTATATGCGGGCGGTGCGCACTTAACGCGTGCTGCTGTATCAGAAGCAGCGCAGCTTGCCAAAACGGCTTTATTTGCGCTTGGCACAGTAGCGGTGGTTTATAAAGCGGGTCAATTAGCCTATTTAGCAGCAAATGCTGAAGCTACACCTCAGCGAATCGACAAACCAGCTCAACAATCCGAAAAAAAACTCAACACAACAGAGCCTGCAAAAAAAGGCA
>DATIHV010000200.1:0-4735 GCA_035480295.1 Gammaproteobacteria bacterium | reverse complement strand
TAGTAGAGTTTACTCATGACTGTAGACAAAGTATTTGAACCCGCCAAAATCGAAGCCAAATGGAGTCAAATTTGGGAGCAAGGTGGATATTATAAAGCTGCTAATAATGGCAACGTACCGTATTGCATTATGATCCCGCCGCCAAATGTAACTGGCAGTCTACACATGGGCCATGCTTTTCAAGATACCATCATGGACGCGTTGATCCGTTATCATCGCATGTGCGGCGACAATACTTTATGGCAGGTTGGTACCGATCATGCCGGCATTGCCACACAAATGGTCGTAGAGCGTCAATTACAGCAACAAAATAGTTCTAGACACGACTTAGGCCGGGATAAATTTATTGAAAAAGTCTGGGAATGGAAACACGAATCCGGTAACACCATAACATCGCAATTAAGACGCTTAGGAGCCTCTGTAGACTGGTCGCGCGAGCGCTTTACTATGGATGAAGGGTTATCTAAAGCGGTGATTAAAGCCTTTGTAGACTTATATAGAGAGGGTTTAATTTATCGTGGACAACGTTTAGTAAATTGGGATCCAGTGTTGCACACGGCGATTTCTGATCTAGAGGTTGAGGCCGAAGAAGAACAAGGTTCACTGTGGCATATCCGTTATCCTTTAGTTGATAGCCAGGATTTTTTAGTAGTGGCCACTACTAGACCAGAAACAATGTTGGGCGACGTTGCGGTAGCCGTCCATCCCGAAGATAAACGTTATGCTAAATTTATCGGTAAATTAATACATTTACCTTTGACTGGCAGACAAATTCCCATAATTGCCGATGAATACGTTGATCCTGAATTTGGTACAGGTTGTGTAAAAATTACTCCGGCGCATGATTTCAATGACTACGATGTCGGCATGCGACATAAATTAAGTCACATTAATATTTTAACTTCTGACGCAAAAATCAATCAAAACGCTCCAGAAAAATACCGCGGGTTAGATCGTTTCGTGGCGCGCAAACAAATTATTCAAGACCTAACAGATCAAAACCTACTGGAAAAAACTGAGCCGCATGTACTCAAGGTCCCACGCGGTGATAGATCAAATGCGGTCGTTGAGCCGTTTTTAACCGATCAATGGTTCGTGAAAATTGAAAGCCTAGCTGCACCTGCTATAGAAGCAGTGCGAACACGAAAAATTCAATTTGTACCGGAAAATTGGGACAAAACTTATTATGAATGGATGCACAACATTAAAGATTGGTGCATCAGTCGCCAATTATGGTGGGGGCATAGAATTCCAGCATGGTACGATGAAGCTGGCAATATTTATGTTGGATATGATGAGCAAGATGTACGTAAAACGTATAACTTAAGTGCAGAACTACCACTCAAACAAGATCCAGATGTTTTAGATACGTGGTTTTCTTCTGCGTTGTGGCCATTCTCTACTCTAGGCTGGCCTGATAAGACTCCAGAACTGGATTTATTTTACCCTACTAATGTGCTCGTGACCGGTTTTGACATCATATTCTTCTGGGTTGCGCGCATGATCATGTTCGGCTTGAAATTCACCGGTGAAGTGCCGTTTAAAGAAGTATACATTCATGGTCTTATCCAAGATCAAAATGGCCAAAAGATGTCCAAGACTAAAGGCAACGTATTGGATCCTTTAGACTTAATCGACGGCATTGGCATAGATGAACTTGTAGCTAAACGCGTCAAAGGGCTAATGCAGCCACAGATGGCGAAAAAGATTGAAGAAGATACGCGCAAACAATATCCGGATGGCATAGAGGCATATGGGACGGATGCATTGCGTTTTACGTATTGTGCATTTGCCACTAGTGGCAGATTTATACGCTTTGATTTAAAGCGTTTGGAAGGCTATCGCAACTTTTGTAATAAGATATGGAACGCTGCGCGTTATGTGTTAATGAATATCGAAAGTTTAGATCCGGCGGATAATTTACAGCTAATTACCCAGTATAAAGATCTAAATATTGTAGATAAATGGATTTTATCCCGCTGGGATCAAACCAAGGCCAATGTAATCAAACATTATGCAACGTACAGGTTTGATTTTGTCGCCAATTATTTATATGAATTTGTGTGGAATGAATTTTGTGATTGGTATCTGGAGTTAGCTAAACCTACGCTGAATGATCCGGCACAAAGCATCGCTACGCGGCGTACTTTAAAATTTATGCTGGGCGAAATCTTGCAAGTATTGCACCCAATTATGCCATTCATTACCGAAGAGTTATGGGAAAAAATCCCGCATGCGCAGGCAAGCTTGTTGATCAATCATAAGTTCCCAGCAGTAAACGCGGTATATGATGCAGAAATTGAACAGACGATGAGTGACTTGCAGCAGATAATCTTAGGTGTGCGTAATATTCGTGGTGAAATGAATATTTCCCCGAACAAGCCATTGCCGGTGTTAATTGCCAATGCAACTGCAAAGCATCAAGATCTTATAAACGAGCACGCAAAGTTACTAAAGGCATTGGCCAAACTCGAGAGCATTACGTTCTTAAGCAGCACCGATAAACAACCGGCGGCAGCTACCGCATTAGCTGGCGATCTGCAAATCTTGATCCCTATGCAAGGTTTGATCGATAAAGATGCTGAATTACAGCGCTTAACTAAAGAGCTGGAAAAACTGGGCAAAGAATTAAAGAAAGTCGCGGATAAATTGGCCAATCCTAGTTATGTACAAAAAGCTCCCGCCGAAGTAGTAGCTAAAGATAAGCAGCAAGCTGCAGATCTAGAAGCTGCGAGTCAGAAGATTAAGGCTAGTTTACAGAAAATTGAAAGCATATAGGCGCTATATCTCTAACTTCCAATCAATACTCAATGGAATTGCGTATAATGGATATGACTTAATTATATCTTGCATAGAGTAATTGTGCGTGGAATATCGTATCCCATAAGGCGAATGAGTGTGGCTTTCTAAAAACATATGCATGCTTTTCAAACTACTTCCTTTGGCACTTTTCACTTCAAGTGGTATGACCGTTGCTTTGTGTTGTATAAGATAATCGACTTCAGCAGTGCTTGCCTTGCTACTCGTTTCTGCCTCTCTAAGCCAAAAATATAGAGCAGCCTCATAACGCGGATCTGCATAAGCAAGTAACTCTTGCCCAACAAACGCTTCAACCAAATCGCCTTTGTTAATAAACTCTGGCGTACCATGCAAAAACCAATCCCCTAGGTTTAGACCTAATAGTGATTGCGTTAATCCAACATCTAGCATAATCAATTTAAATTTGTCATCATTAAGCTCAGCTCCTAATGGTAAACCATGCCCGCTAGTATGTTGTACTTTATGTACAACGCATGCTTTCTCTAATAAATCTAAAGCCGGAGCAAGTTCGCGTTTGCGATATTCTCCCGGTATATGCTTAAATTGGAATTTACAGCCTAATTGTCGCACTGCGCTGGTAAACACAAGCTCAACATATTTGATCTGACTATCTTTTGCGTATTTATGAAAATCTTGCCTATATGAGTTAATAATTGCCTGCTGTAATTTAGCGCATATCTTTGGATCGTGCGTTTTTACCCAGCAAGCTACAACTTCTGGCATTCCACCGATGGCAAAATATTCTCTTAATAAATCAAGAATTTTATTATGTATTACGTCGCTTTCACTTGTATTAGGATCGTGTTCCAAAATCGCCTTGCAAATTGCTTCATTGCCATTCGCCAGCAGAAATTCGATCCAGGACATGGGGTACATATAAAGAAAATCTACTCTACCTACGGGCACACCGACTTGCTCGATGGCAAAATTAAGCAACGATCCAGCCGCTATGACATGAAGCTCTGGCATCTTTTCGTAAAAATAACGCAGGGCTATAAGTACTCGTGGGGCTTTCTGGACTTCATCTAAAAATAGTAAGGTCTCGCCTGGAATTATTTCTGTATCTAAAGCTAGGGCTAGATCGCGTAAAATGCGATCCGGTTTTAAATCTACGGCAAAAATACTTTCTAGCTGTGGAGTTTCTTCAAAATTAACTTCAACAAAATTTTTAAATTGCGCGCCAAATTTACGCACTGTAAAGGTTTTGCCCACTTGCCGTGCCCCATGCAGTATGATGGGCTTTCGATATGGGTCAGTCCGCCAGGACTGGAGCTGTTTTTCAATTGATCTATACATCCCTATATTTTAACCATAGTTTGGTCGAAAGTAAAGGTAGATTTGACCATTCCTTGGTTGAAAATGGGGGGTAGATTTGACCAAGGTTTGGTTAAAAGTAGGGGGTCGAAGGCATTACTTTTGCCAAAAGTAGCTTTCGGGGTCGCATTACTTTTGTCAAAAGTAACCCTTATGTCCTTATTTCGTTAAGTAACTGTATGCCCTGACAGTACAATAGGCTGCAAATTATTAAAATCCCGAACTTTGTGATTCCGCAGACGTCTAACTAAGTGTGATTCGAATAGGAGAAGCAACATGTCGGCTAGATCTACTAGAGAGCAAGAGAAACAGAAAGACAAGACATGGCTAATAGCGCTGGCTGCTGTAGCAGGACTAACTACTGTTTTAGGATCGGTATTTTACATTTTATATGATAGGGCCATTAATCATGATAGTTTGGCAGCGAAGGCGGCTTTAGCGCTTGGCTGGAGCGCATTACTATCCAGTAAACTCAAGGATATATATGATTTATATAATAATTTACCTGCCGATAAACGCGCTAAAGCAGTCGAAGATGCTAAAAAGGAGCTGGAGGGCATGAAAAACAGTCTTCCACCAGATGTCATGAAAGAATTAACCG
>DATIHV010000199.1:0-6178 GCA_035480295.1 Gammaproteobacteria bacterium | reverse complement strand
TTCCCTATAGGAGATCTGATTAGTTTGTAAATATCGTAGTAGTGGCGCGAAATGCGATGACCCTTCTGGCGCAACACGCCGCGATTATCATGCCAACGGCGTAGACCATGCAAGATTACTACTTTATCCCAGAATGTGCGTTCGGCATCGATAGTTACCACATTAGGAACACTAAGATTTAAATCAACGGTATCATGCGCAATATAAGGTTTAACTGATGTAATGCGGTGTGGATCTAATGCGGACTTTGCTCCGGCTTCAATCTTTACCATTGGTTTAATATAGTCATCAGAAGCTAAATTGACGGATGGATAAAGTAATAATAGCGTTTGTTGATCTGCATCGCTAGGATCATTAATTATCAATGGCTCTACAAAGGGAACACCAGCTTCGTTAAATATAGATTTAATTTGTAGATTTAAACGGTCCTTGAGCGAGCCTCCAATGTACTTCTGACAAGCATTTTTTATTGATTCCAAATGTGCGCGTTGTTTCTTGCCTGAAAGATTCTCCAGGAGATTAACTTCAATTTTTTGATCAATATCTTCACGAAATACAGTAATATCTATATCTTCAGAAAACCTAGATATTAGGCCATAGGATTTAGATAGTGATGTTCCACCTTTGAATAGCAGCCTTGGTTCAGATTCATTACGGCCATTAAAAAGTAAATCTAATAGGAAAGTAACCCAAAAATCCTTTTCTATATTTTGGACGGATGTACCAAGTCTCCTGGCGGTGCTCAAAAATAATTCATATCGATCGTTGGTACTAGAACAAATAATGCGCAAAAAATCTGTGTTCATATTTACTACCTTAATGTTTTGTCTTCTTCAATACGCTCGAATAGGGCACGAATCCAATCTTGCATCCAGGATGGTACTGTATGTAAACCGAATTTAAGATCGGCTAAAATATTAGCTCCATAGGTTGGATCTTGTAATAACCGAATTATTTTTTTTTGAATTATATCTGCGTCTACAAATGCGCCTTTGCTCAGGCCGTCTCCAAACCAGTGTAACGCTTGTACTATTCGCATTGCAGGCCGGCCGGCCCAATAAAGTTTACTCGGGGAGGTAATTTTGAATTGAATGATCAAGTTTCCTAATCGTATGGGTTTTAGTCTACCATCCGTAAGCACTATTACTTTTGCGGGAACTGCGTTTGTTAACCCTAAATCATTAGCCGCGGTTATTCCATCGATTAAGACTCGTATTTGATCTCTACGAATAATCGCATTTATAACTGCACGGTAGTCAGGAGCAGTAAGCTTTCCGGTCAGCTCGTTGAATCGTGGTTGGTCATATAGGCCGCGATCTATACGGCGCAGTTCATTTTTAGTGACCATGCGTTGTAGAGCTTTTTTAACCGCATCTAGACTTCCAAGATCGAGAAAATCTCGTGGTGTCCAAACTTTGATGTTAGGAGAAGATTGCACTCGGTGAATAATTTGCGCTGGTGTTAGATTGTTTTGCCTAGTCATAAGTGTATCCTTTAATGTCCCCTAAATGTATACAAATTGGGGACAAAAAGCAATTGTATATACAATCTAAAAATTATCGCCTAGATTTAACTTTCTAATTGTTCTTTGTCACCAGGGCAAAAACCACAGTAGGTTACGCGAATAACACTCATATCTGCTGCAAAGGTAAAGAATAATCCGTTCAGGCCGAAAAACTTATTGAGAAACCTGTGAAAAGCAGGAATAGTGGAGAAGCCGGGACAAAATGAAATTTACCAGCCATCTTACAGAGGCCATTCTTTTAAAGCGCATCTTACGCTTTATGGCTGAAGTCGTATTGCCAAACCGGCAAAAATTGATGGTGCGTTGCCCAAATATTGGTGACATACGTGGTTGTGACATTTTAGGCACCAAAGTTTGGTATTCGAATGCGGTAGGATACCACTGCTTGCCGACCTGGGAGTTGGTAGAGGTTGATAATGGGTTTTTAGTGAGCATAAACCCCGAATTAATGAAGCCATTAATTATCGAAGCCATAAAAAAGAATACCATCACCGAGCTAAGCGGTTACAACATCCTGCATGCCGGTGGCCAATATGATCAATTTAGAAGTCAATTTTTATTATTAGAAAAAAGCAGCCAACAATGCTACGTAGGCATAGAGCAAGTGCTATTGCTAGGCGAGCATGGGGTAGGTTTGTTCCCAACAAGTTACGGTGACGGCATAGATAACTTGCATGCATTGATACAAGCGCGATCAGAAGGGCATAGAGCAATGTTAATGTATTGCGTAATGCACACCGGCATAAGTTACATAAAGCCACAAGTAGATTTTGATTCTGCGTATTACAAGTTATTGCAACAAGCTGTGAATGTAGGTGTAGAAGTTGTAGCGTACCGTGTTTCGATCACGTTAGAGAATATTGAATTAACTACGCAGTTGCCGGTGTTGCCGGCGGAGTTAGTGAAGCTAAGGTCGCAGTAGGGTAATAATTATCCTCCTCCTGACAGAGTTAATGTGGAGTTGTTTGTGTTTTGTGGTGGTTGAAAAAAGCTGTCAAACGACTTGTTGTAGTTTGGAATTGTTGTGTCACGTACAAGATTGTTATTATCGTCAAGTTTTAAGCCAAACAATACTCGTGCATCCGCAAACCCTGGTTTCTTTAATACATCAGATATTGCTTCAAGGGTGTTTTGATCTCTATTTCTGATGTTAAAGTCGATTTTTGCTGCAAGTCTCTGACCTGTTTTACTATCAAGCGCAAGTGCAGTTGCCCAGGCCAAAGCTTGTCTTTCTCTTACAGCCGGATTAGCACTGAAAGCAAATGTGTTAGAGCGTTCATTTATTCGTTGCATTGCACCCCATGTCATCATCCACCCATCTGCATCTCTCAGCTTAACCTTACCACCGTCCACATTTAATTTCCAATTTGAAGCGTCGGGTCGCTCGTGCCCGTCACGAGTGCGTGCAAGTACATAAAAATCTATTGAATTATCAGTAAGCTTTTCTGCGCGAATCAGTGAACCGCCTGTCCATGTTTTTCCGTCATACAAATCAAACATAGCTTGTTGTAAGGGACTTAGAGTTGCGGCGCCTCGTGTGCCACCTCGGTTGGTGTTCGACTGGTTATCACCTTGTATGACATCAACCACAACAGTACCTTGTTGCAAACCGGTGTTGAATGTAGCATTGGCTTGATTTTGTTGTCCTCTGCCTGTAATGTTTTGACGGTCTCTTTGATTTACCTGTGAAGCTAAACCAAGTTGTGCGGCAAAATCCAATCTTCCAATTTGTGCATTCTGTTTAGCAGTTAAATCTATACCCAAAGAATCTACCAGCGTTTGTTTGAATTGATCTGACTTTAAATAAGCTTCCACTGCGTCAGCCATATCTCCTTCTCGGGGAATGTCCTGCACAATCAATTTGCCACCACGATGAATCCCCACATTCTCCGCATTCATCATGTATCGAACCATGGCTGAAGCTTTCATTAGTTGCCCGTTTTGCTCCTCCTCTGTTTCGCCGCGACCGATTTGATCTAATACGGATTCTATGAGAGTCTGTTCATTTCCTTGGTTTCGAAGAAAGGTTGAAATGTCGTCTGCTGTAACTACTGAACCTGGTGGAAATGTAATTACCACATTAGCGTTATGTACAATCAGCCGTGACATTCTGTCACCAATAGTATGTGGTTTGTAGTCTTCGAGTGTTACATTAAAATCGACTAGTGATCCAACATCGCCTGCGGCTTGGCTTGACTTCAGTGCTGCATCTTTCTTATCCATGTGTGCTGCAAAAGCATGTATAAATTCATCAGAATTTAAATATTCATTAGCGGTAACATCGAGTTGCCATGCTGTTGGCAGACCTTCAACAATCAAAGTTCCATCACCTTTTACGCGGCATTTTTCAAAACAAATAACTATTTGATTTGCTCGTTTTATTGCTTCCTGCTTATCCTCGACTGTGTATTCACCGTCTCCGAGGATTAGAGGTACAATGTCATCTATCATTTGATTGTAATTTGCTTGGTCAGCAAGAAAGTCTCTCATCATATCGGCTTTAATTGCGCCATGTATGGGTTTTACTACGAGGGCAAGATATGAAGGTTTTCTCACACGAAGCGTGCGGGTGTCAAGTGGGGAGACATCGATAAGATCTGAAGCTTTTGCATTTTCCGGTATGCCGGTTACAGATATTCCAGTTTGTTCACCAAACGCAACCTCGTCTACTTTCTTCATCAGACGCGTAGCTGCCTTTAGCATAGCTCCCCTGCGTCGGTCTTCATCTGTTGGCACGTTAGTCATTGCAGCTCTTGCTTGGGCAGGGTTTAGTGCAGCGTTTCTAAATGCAGTAGAGTTCACAAAATTAAACATTTCACCTGTAACATTTGAGTAGTTTTCTGTAACAATATATATATTGTTATTTACGTTAGGCTTTCCATCCGGGCTTGTTTTTGTACAGGCTAATAGAGCCGTAAGCATTTTTGCAACAGCTGCATCAGTAATTGTCGTACCAGGGTGTTCTTTTTCTAGGGATTTACGTATGAGGTTTTTAATCATTGCATTATTTTGAGGATCTTTAACAAAATTAAAAATCTGAGCTTGCTTAGCTACATCTCCATCTTTAGGCTGAAGCACCACTACACCTATAGGAGTTCCACCAAAAATAGCGCCCAACCAACCTGGTCTAGGCTTAGGGATGCTAATAGTAAATAGATCTTTAGCTGCGGCAGTATTCGCAGATGTTTGTACATCTGTAGCTGTTACGGGCAATGGGCTCGTGTCCACTGTTCGAACTTTTAACTGTTGCTTTTCTGATGCAGCAGCAAAAATGGCTGTGTTGGGAACTACAAACCGGGTGTCTTGTGTTAGATCACTACTTGTTGGTAAGGTAAAGTATACGAATGCTTCAGATGCGTCATCAGAATCGTCTGTAGCCAATTCTATATCGTCAAGGTTCATAGCAATAAGCCTGTCTCTATCTTCCTCGCGAATTGCGTATAATTTGCGACCATCGCGTGGTCCCAGTGGCGCTATTTCCAGAGGTTGCGTTTCTTCTTCTGCACGTGTTTCTTTCTTAGCAGTGATGATTTCCGATGTGTCATCTTCTTGAGTTTTGCTGCCTATGATTACATTTGGATCAACATCTGTTATTTCATGCGGTGTAGTAGGTGGTGGCCCTTTCTTTTGTGTAGTTGTCGCGGTTGTCGTGCTTTGGGTTAGAGCGGCTACAACTCCTGTGTAGGTATTCCAATCTGCATATGTAATGTTCTCATTGGAAAAATGTTTGTCTGTCCAAGCGATAGATGTGTTGACATTTGCCTCCCGCTTTGCATCGGTGTTGGCTAGTGTGGAATCCGCAAAGACAAGTTCGTAACCAATAACATTATTAGCCGTATCCTTCAGTTCATTAATTCGTGTTGCGCCATCTTGCGCCCAGACTTTTAAGGTATCTTGAGTCGGGATGTTTTTTCCTTGTAGTCCACCTGCACCAAGATCTCTTAGCAAGAATCGTACTTTAACTTGTCCGGCGTCATTTCCAGTTGTCACGATGTCGCGAAATAACCGTGCTTGTGGAGCAGGTGGCGTTAGGGTTGTTGCTTGTGTGCTGAAGTTTGCAATAACTGGGGGCATACTAGTTGGTTGTGGAGTTTCCCATCGTTTCTGCGGTTGTTGTTTTGTTGCAGCTGCGTTAGCTAGTTGAACTGCCTCTTTAAAATTGTTGTCGATAGGAAGTGCTTGCACCTGGAAACCATTGCGACTTGCGAACTTATCCATTGTAAGATTTCCAGGAATCTGAACTCTTACAACTCCAGGGCCATCAGCCACCATGTCATTTTGGTTCTGACTGACCTGATTCGCACCTAGACGTTTAAAGAATTCGAGCGCGCTTTCAGGTATTCGACAGATAGAAGTGTAAGTTCCCCGCTGTGTACTAACCTCTTCCATTTGTATCCCTTGATATGGAATTGGCGAGGAAGGCGTTGTCGATTGTCCTTGCTGTGTTTTCGGTGTGGTGGTGGTAACTGCAGTCGGTGTGGGAACTGCCGTTGTAGTGGCGTTAAATAGATTGTCTAGTTGATTTAGGTTTAGTTGTGCAGGCTTCCCGGGGTTTATTACATTGAATATGTCAGGTAATGTTTTTCCGGCTGTAAGGTTAAATTGAATGTACTTGCCAAAAACTTCGGCTTTAGAAATATCTGCCCCTGCGCT
>DATIHV010000198.1:0-6303 GCA_035480295.1 Gammaproteobacteria bacterium | reverse complement strand
TGTATCCAGCGTAATATGACCGGTAAAATCTTCAGCAGTCGTGTTAGCTTCACCAATATAGAGTAAAGAGCGCTTCTTTAGAAGTGTCTTACCTGAGCCATCTTTTGCGTACGCATCAGGATCGGTTACAGCTACTTCTTTGCCAGAGCTAATTATGTCGCAAAGACCACCGGCGTAAAAGCGAATTTCAACTAATCCGCCTGCTACTACAGAATCACTAGGGATAGAAATTGGTACTACTTCGCCCGTAGTTGTAGTTAGATTTGCGCTAAAAAACTGTGCATTTTTAGCATCCGCAACAAAATCATCTGGCACTGGTATACTAATGCAATTTTTCCGTGAGCCAACATTAGCCAGCAGATCCAAGAATCTGCCTTGCCGCGCCAAATTTGGTGCGCAACCGTTAATTGTTGCTGTAGGTGCAGATGATGAAGGTGCATGGGTTGTTGGTGTAAGCGTTGTTGGTCCATGGGTTGTAGGAGGGACACTTGATGGCGCAACCGTTCCGTTAACAGGGGCAGTAAAAGTTAATCGACGGCCACTTTTTACAGGCTTATCAAGTGCTTTACGCAAAATGCGCGTGGATATTTTTAAATCGCGCACGGCATTTGCGGTTGCATCGCGACTTAAGTCATATTTTTTTCCTTTATAAGTGACTTCACCCGCACCAGAAAATGCTGGGATTATGTCCGAAACTTTATTTTGATTGTGTACAGTATATAGCTGTGGGTAACCCATCATTGATGAATATTGCGCCTCATCTTTCGCAGCATCTTCGTGATTGCTTGTAGCCAATCCATCGGGAAATATCCCAATACCTTGATCCATGAATTTTATATCATGATATAAACCTAAATTGTGTCCGAGTTCATGTACAGCTGCTCCAGCTAGATCTAAAGCAGAATCAAGTTGTACTACAGCAAACTGGCAATTGCGTAAATAATCAGCGTGTGGGTAATATGATGCACAATCCAGGTTACCCAACCCACCTACTCCTGGTGAAAATTTGCTCGGATCTATTACTATAATAAATTCATCATCACCAGTACGTGGTGTGGCCTCTATAACTTTACTAAAATCACCGTCTAGAGTTTTTACTGTGTCTGGTAAACTCACCGTGCAACTTGATGCTGTAACACGAAATGGTGATCCACTACTTGCGTGGTTTGCGTTTATATTGTTTGCAATAATGCTCGTAGTGGAGTCTAAGTTATCTCGGCCAAGCTTAGCTACCGCATCATCGGTATAACATATTTTTAATTTAAAGGTTGTAGTGCCACTATCACTGTTGCTTAGCATTCTTTTTGCCGGATTATCTTGCACCGATGGCGCAAATTCTTGCTGCAGCGATGCCTCTGAAGGGATATTGGCTACTGATTGTAATCGCCGAATTTTTTCCAGGGCTGCAGGAGTAACAGTAGTGATGCTGTGTCCCATATCACCTATGCCAGGAGTAATTATTGTATGTCCACCAGCAATATCTGTAATACGCCCGGTCAGCTGTGCAGTGGCTGCAACAGCAGCTGCTCCAATTAGGTTTAGCATACCTGAGGTAATAGTATCACCAGACAACTTTAGTGCAAAATCGCTATGCCCTTCAGCATGTGAGGGCATTTTTTCAACTTGAAATTCCTGACCATTAATTTCAATTTCGCCGCAGTCGCCTATATGATCTAAGCCTAAATGCTGCAACTGATCTATTACATCAGGAACATCCCCTGGTTTTAATCCAGGTGGTAATATCGTGGGTGGTGCTAAATCAATGTCTGGGGCTGAAGTAGAATTAGTGCTTAGGGAATTGTCGTCACGACCACGCAACGAAACGCCTGCTATGCCTTGCGCAGCGCTTAATAATGTCAATATAAAACCGCCTAAAATATATCTCATAAAGTGCACCCTGTTTATTCGACTTCTGTCAGGGAAAATTAGTTCAATAGTGTAGGAGCACTTAATGCTTGACTGTATATGCAGTTAAAAATAGATTACGATTTATAGCGCCGGATCCTCGCGGTGCTCAAGAATTTAACAAATTTATCCGCAGGAATGGGCGCACCGATATGGAATCCTTGAGCTTCATGACAATCTAACTCGGCAAAAAAACCTTTTTGCTGCGCGTTTTCAATACCTTCTACAGCGATCTGCAAATTTAATTTATGCCCTAATTGAATGATCGAAAAAGCCATGCTTGAAGTGACATTCGTATAATTTAACGATTGCACAAATGCTTTATCAATTTTTAATTTATGTATTGGCAATCTATCTAGTTGTGCCAATGAAGAATACCCGGTACCAAAGTCATCAAGTGAAAGAATTAGGCCTAATTCACGCAGTTGATGCATGGTTTTGATGGCATATTCTATATCTTCCATCATTGCGGTTTCGGTAATTTCTAATTCTAAATTTTGCGCAGGTAATTGTGTGACATTTAGCACACGCGAGATATGCTCTACAAGAAACGGGCTTTTAAATTGCAACTGTGAAATGTTCACACCAACGCGTAAATTGTAACCTTGCATTAATAATTTTTTATTATAAATGCAGGCTTGCAAAATCGCCCATTCGCCAATTATGCCGATCAATCCAGATTTTTCTGCCAAAGGGATAAATATGTCTGGCATAATTAGGCCTTTTTTAGGGTGCTGCCAGCGTAACAAGGTTTCCATCCCTACCAATTCATCAGTTACGAGATTTGCTTGTGGCTGGAAATACAGAACTAACTCATTTCTTTCTATAGCACCCTCTAAGTCAGAAAGTAGGTCAAATTCTTCCTGAGTTTTAATCATATATTGGCGATTATTAATCGCCAGAATTAACTGAATACCCCAAATTATTGAAAATGACACGATGGCTGAGAGTACGCAGCCAAAGACAATCAGCAGTATGGTTTCTTCGCGTAAAGTTATGCCAGGTTTATGGTAGATCAAGTACGATGCCGACAAAACTACTGTTTCTATCGACAAGATCGTGAAAAATACCCAAAAAATCACCCGTCCATATATGGCAGGTTTCGACAAAGGGATAAATCGTTTAAGGTCAGAGCCTTTTATACTTTTCATTTAGTTAAGGATAGACATTGTCTTTCTATTACGTGGCGTAATTTGTATAATTGAAGCTTCTTCACATAGTGAGTTTGTGATATGTCAGACCATCGCCCCATTTATCTGTTGCCCAATTTATTGACCACGGCAGGCTTGTTTGCGGGTTTTTATGCCATTGTGGCCGCTATGAAGGGCAACTTTGAAGTTGCCGCGGTAGCAATCTTTGTGGCAATGATAATGGACGGCTTAGATGGCCGTGTAGCGCGCTTAACGGGCACAGAAAGCGAGTTTGGCGCTCAATATGACAGCTTGTCAGATATGATGTGTTTTGGTGTTACGCCGGCTTTGGTGGTCTATAGCTGGGGATTGCGCTACCTGGGCAAATTTGGCTGGCTTGCGGCGTTTTTCTACGTGGCAGCAACTGCTCTGCGCTTGGCCAGGTTTAATATCCAGGTAGGCTACGTAGATAAAAAATATTTTATTGGCATCCCATGTCCCGCTGCGGCGGCGGTGATCGCTGGCATGGTTTGGGTTGGCACGGATTTTGGTATTCCAGGTAAACATATCAGTGAGATCGTCGCTTTAGTCACAATCATTACCGCAGCACTTATGGTGAGTAATGTGCGTTATCCAAGCTTTAAAGAATTAGATTTTAAAGAGCATGTGCCCTTTGTCGCGGTTTTATTAGTATTAGTGACATACCTGTTAATTGCGTGGGATCCTCCTAAAGTATTGTTTGGCATATTTTCGGTATATGCTTTGTCTGGTTTAGTTCTATGGTTACGTACGCATCTTGTTAACAAAGTCAAATTATAATTTTTTACAGCAAGTAGGCCTAGATATATGGCAGCCGCGGATTGACAAACATCCGCTGCTTACTGCTGGGCTAAACAATACAACGCAAATTATACCGGCGCAGATCAGGATCAACGCGCGTTGTTTGATACTGCAGTATCATGCACTACATCCATATACACCTTCAGCAGCTGAGACAAAAATTGCGTGCGGTATGATCGGCGTGCTGGAGCTGCAGCATAAGGACGTAATGCATGCGTGGGTTTACGCGCACAATCCAGATGTTGCACTGGTCAACCATCAGATTGATCAATGGCAACCAAAATATATTCTACAATTAAGTATGGAATTGCCTGCATTAGGTAGGCAAAATTGTGTGCAGACTTATAGCGCAGCGTACTTGTTGCAGCATCCGCAAGATAAAGCGCAGGCTTATAAGTCGTTGCTAAATTTGCGAGCTATGCTGCATGATACATCAACACCAAATCCGTAAAATGACCCACGCCGATGTGCCGGCCGTGTGTGAACTTGATCAAGCAACTGATATCACGCCCTGGAATGAGAAGTTAATTACAGATTGCATAAACATTGGTTATGAATGTTGGGTGATAATCGATCAGACGCTTGTTACGGGCTTTGCAATAATGAGCTTTGGTGCTAATGAAGCGCATTTGTTAAAGTTGGGAATTTTACCTGCGTATCATCATCAAGGGCTAGGTCAAAGATTATTGCAGTATTTAATCAATATCGCCAAAACGCACGGCGTGGAAGAAATGTATCTAGAAGTACGCGTCTCTAATCATCCTGCGATCGCGTTATACAGAAAGAACAATTTTGTTGAAATTGGCATGCGTAAAGGCTATTACCCACCTAATGAGCTGAAAAACCATCCCAAAGAAGACGCCTTGACTATGGCATTGGCTTTATGGTGATGGTAGTATTTCTGGCTAGGAAATTAATATTTAGGTGATCTTACAATGCTGGCTTTGATAACACGATTAACCATTTTCTTAGTATTGTGCTCCAAGGCAGTTGGTTCGCCAACTACGCCAAGCATAGCTCCAACACCACCGGCAGTGGCAGCCAGCGCGTATTTGTTGCTGGACTTTAATAGCAACAAAATTTTAGCAGAAAAAAATAGTACGCTTAAAGTTGAGCCAGCTAGTCTTACCAAAATGATGACGATGTACATCGTTGATAGCGAGATCAAAGCCGGAAAAATTAAACTTACTGATCAAGTTACAATTAGTAAAAATGCGTGGAAGGCACCAGGTACGAGGATGTTTGTACAAGTTGGTACTGCAGTAAAAGTAGAAGATTTAATTAAAGGCGTTATTATTGATTCAGGTAATGACGCATCGGTTGCGTTAGCGGAGCATATTGCTGGTTCAGAACAAGTGTTTGCAGATTTAATGAACAGCTACGCGCAAATGTTGGGCATGACTGATTCGCATTTTATGAATGCCACAGGTTTACCGCATAAAGAGCATGTTACTACGGCGCGTGACATGGCTATATTAGCGCGCGCTATTATTAAAAATTTCCCAGATAGCTACAGACTTTATGCCGAAAAGGAATTCACCTATAACGGTATCAAGCAAACGAATCGTAATTTATTATTATGGCGTAATAGCTTAGTAGACGGCATTAAAACCGGTCATACTGACAGTGCAGGTTATTGTTTAGTAGCTTCAGGTAAAGATAACAATAACATGCGTTTAATTTCTATTGTAATGGGCACTAAGAGCGACAACGCACGTACTGAAGAAGCCAACAAGTTATTGAATTGGGGCTTCAGATTCTTTGAGACTCATTTGGTACTCAAAGCAGGCGATGCATTACAAAGAGCACAAATATACATGGGTTCTAAGAAAAAAGTATCTATAGGTTTTACAGATGATTTGTATATTACAACCGTACATGGCGATTATAAAAAATTCACTGCCACTACGAATGTTGTTAATTTAATTAAAGCGCCAGTTAAAAAAGGTGACATTGTTGGCATGTACATAGTGCAAAACGGACAGAAAGAAACTATTGTCGAACAACCTATTGTTGCACTGTCTGATGTGCGTAAAGGCAATATTCTGCAGCGTAGCCGTGATTATATATCTTTAAATGTTAAAGCTTTATATACCAAATACGGAAGCTAAGAGTACATTGGGAGAGTTTGTTGCCGTCAAATATTTAGGGCGCCAAGCATATGCGCCCATTTGGCAGCAGCAGAAGTTATTTACGCATAATCGAACCGAAGCAACACAAGATGAAATTTGGTTGTTAGAGCATTTACCAGTTTATACACAAGGCCAAGCGGGTAAAGCCGAACATATACTGTGCGCGGGCGATATACCGGTAGTGCAATCTGATCGCGGCGGCCAAGTAACTTATCATGGCCCCGGACAGCTAATAGTGTATTTTTTAATTGATTTGCAACGCAAAAAAATTAACATTCGGCGTTTCATAGATATAA
>DATIHV010000197.1:0-11467 GCA_035480295.1 Gammaproteobacteria bacterium | reverse complement strand
TGCGTAATCTTGCAAAAAAGAACTCAACGTATCTTCCGCGTCTTTAATTCGCGTCTGATAGGTGAAAGTCTTTACACTTCCATTTGCATTAATTAGCTCACGCATACCTTCTTGTTCCTATGGCTCCTCTTGCCATGCATCTTCGCGGTAAAGACCGTCATTATCTCAATGACATCTGCCACCAATTCTTGCTCAAAGCTTTTATTGCTCTTTTCCTCTAGCATTATAACCTCTGTGCCGAATAGCTCACATAACTTAAATAACAACGCACTCCCAAAGCGCAATAGCCGGTCTTTATGTGTCAGCACTAATCGCTGGACTTTGCCATGGCATATTAAATTTATTAGTTTGTTTAGGCCTTTTTTCTTATAATTAATACCACTACCAAGGTCGGAAATAATCTCATGTTCCCATTCCATAGCTTCGCAGTGCATTGCTAAGCGTTGCTCTTGCCGTTTTAAATCTAGCTTTTGATCGTGCGAGGAAACTCTAGCGTATATATATGTTTTGCGATTTGATGTGTTGCCTGTGCTTGCATCGCTAATATCTAGTACTTCGCTTCTGATCCTGCTGATGCAATATCGACGATGCCCACCATTGGTTCGGAAATCGGACAAGAAGCTACCTTCCTTTTCCCAACGTCGCAGCGTTGAAATAGATACGCCTATCATCTCAGCTGCTTCACCAATACTTGCATACATTTACAACATTCCCTGGTCAAATAAACAGTTCCTGAATGTTAATATATGCTTGGTTTAGAGTCAATAAATAATTATTGAGTAGATTTTTTGTCAGCTGTTGCTAACCCTTATAAACCTTCTTCGCCTGTATTACTATTGTCTCGCGTCATATAAGGTTCGATCTTACGCTCTATAGCTTCCCGCGCGCGAAATATGCGTGATCGCACTGTACCAACTGGACAGCCCATAACTTCGGCAATTTCATCGTACGTTAAGCCTTCGATTTCGCGCAGCATAATTGCTGTGCGTAAGTCGCTGGGTAAATCATCGATAATATCGAATAGCATGTGCTCCATTTCATCGTATATTAACGTACGCTCTGGAGTTGAGTATTCTTTTACATTTGCTTTAGATAAAAATTGTTCTATTTCGGAAATTTCGTAATCAGATTCAGGGACACGACGCCCTCTAGAAATTAAATGATTTTTTGCGGTGTTAACGGCAATTCTATATAACCATGTGTAAAACGAACTGTCGCCGCGAAAATGATCTATCGCTTTATATGCTTTAATAAATGCTTCTTGTGTCACATCTAGCACTTCACTAGGATCGGAAATATACCGCGCCACTAATTTGAACACGCGATACTGATACTTAAGCACAAGCGTATCAAACGCGTGCTTGTTTCCGTTCTGCACTTCACGGATTAAGTGTAGATCAACCTGTTCATCTTCTTGCATAGTGCTCGGTCTGCGTGTCTTTTACCTATAAGTGCTATCGGCTAGAAACTATGCGACTTGATGTAGAACAAGAATTATTCACATAAAAATACGACCTATACTCTAACATGCCAACTTGAAGGCCAAGAAACGAAAGTTATGTTCAGATAAGGAATCACGCGGGATAATAATGTAGCGACTGCAATTGATATGTTGTATGCAAAGTATAATCAGCAGCGGGCTGCAAAATGATTTTTGTTTGAATAAAGTGCCTTTGTAGCAACGGCCCGACTTAAGTGCATACTGCCATTTATCACAGTCCTGGTATAGAACCATGACGGAATTTTTGTGATGCCGCAAGCCATGTAAAGCAATCACGCGCTTGCAATCAAACATCAATAAGATCGTACCGATGCCGGCTAGCCACCATGGAATATACGCAATCCATAACGCAATGTCCATCAGGCTGTAAAACCCTGCTGCAATCACTGCGAACCATGTTGACGAGGCTATATACAGACGGCCATTCAAGCTGACTGTGCTTGACGATGCATATGCCTTATTACCAGCAACATGTCTTGAAAGCGGGGTTTATCGCAAGCCTGGCCTCCGGTTAACCAGCGTTGCAAATCTTGATCTTGCTCTTCCAGCAAGTCCTCAAACAGTTGCTGCTTTTCGGGGGACAGTGTGCTGTAGACTGTCTCACAAAATCGCTGTAGCATCATATCCAGCTCTAGCATCCCGCGGGGACAGCGCCATAGGACCTTGGAAAGCTTGTTTTCAGTATCATTACTCATGCATTACTCCTTTTTAAAGAACTTTAATTCCTTCTTTCTTTGCCACAGCACATAATTTTTTATCAAATGATGCTAAAGGTACATTGTATCTTAAAGCTAATTCTAAATATGCAGCGTCATACGCTGTGATCATATGATGACGTGTTAAGTTTATGATTTTGTTGTTAAATATACTTGTATGCCCCATATCAAGCTCTATAGCTAGCGAGCTAATAATATCTAAAAAGCTATTGCACTTATCTGCAGAAATTCGTCCATGCCGTTCCGCCATACACAGAACATTACTAATTTCCAGCGGCCAAATGTTCGGTACTACTGCTTTCATCGTATTTAGAAGATTAAAAATATCTTGTGCGTGCGATGTGAATTCATCTTCAAAACACCATGCAGCAGCCACAGAGCAATCTAGCACAAAAATATTCAAAATCTTCGTCCTTCATTCTTAAGATCGTTAATAGACAAACCCTTTAAGAAGCATCCTTTACGTAATGCCTCCATAGCTATTATTGCCTCCGCAGTTGTCATTTTCGCCTCCTGATATGGTGTTAGGATTGCCACAGGCTTTCCTCGTCTTGTAATTACCACCTGTTCACCTCGTTCAACTGAATCCAATAATGCGGGCAAATGTGTTTTTGCCTCATACGCGCCAATAGTCTTAATGTGCATATACAACCCCCAAAAATAAACCAGTCTATTGACTAGTCTAGCATACAACTAGCCAGTAGTGTACATTCAGCGCTTGTATTTGTGGCACATCTCTGGTTAAGATTGAATCATGATAAAAGAACTACCGAAACAAGTACCATCCCAAGAATCGCTATTACTTACAGTGACAGGCCGTGATGCATGCAAGTTTCTGCAAGGGCAACTCACCTGCGATGTTGCCACTTTGGCAGATGGCCATGAAACGCTAGGCGCGTATTGCAATATTAAAGGAAAAGTGGATAGTCTATTTACCTTACGGCGCGCAGCGGAAGATTATCATCTCAGCATGCACCAAGATCTGCTGCAGCCTACATTACAAGAATTAAAAAAATATGCCGTGTTTTCCAAGGTGAAGCTAGACATAATGGATTCTACTACGCCTGCAATTGATGAAAAGCAGCAAATATTAAATAAAATCCCAGCAATTTATAGTCAAACTATAAATACATTTTTCCCGCACGATATAAACCTACCAGCTTTAGGTGCAGTTAGTTTTACTAAAGGCTGTTATCGCGGACAAGAAATTGTGGCGCGCATGGAGCATCGCGGCAATATAAAGCGCAGCATGTACGTATTTACTAGTAAACATGGCGTGCAACCAGGAGATACGGTCACAACTAACGACGCTAGAGACGCTGGAACAGTGGTAAGAGCTTGCTGGGCTCACGATATGAGCTTGGGTCTAGCGGTTATAGCTAGCGCACACTTGCAGCAAACGCTTTTTATAAGAAATACAGAATGCTCCATAGAAATCCCGTGCGAATTCTAGCCGCCGGCCATGTAAATCTTTTTTGAATTAAGAAAAGCAAAAAATCCACGCATACCTAAATTCAATGACCGAATTAGCTTAAACTATTCAGCTTCCGGCCGCATATGTGGGAATAAAATCACATCCCGTATCGATGGCGAATCGGTTAAGAGCATTACCAAGCGATCTATACCGATGCCTTCGCCAGCAGTGGGTGGCAAGCCATGCTCCAGAGAACGAATGTAATCAGCGTCATAATGCATCGCTTCTAAATCACCCGCATCTTTGCTGGCAGCCTGCGCACGGAAACGCTCGGCTTGATCTTCTGGATCGTTTAACTCGGAAAAGCCGTTGGCAATTTCACGGCCACCGACGAACAATTCGAAACGATCAGTTACTTCTGGGTTTTGATCATTCTTGCGCGCTAACGGTGATACTTCCGTTGGGTATTCGGTAATAAACGTAGGATCAGTTAACTTTTCTTCTACGGTGTGTTCAAACAATTCAAACTGCAGACGACCCACGCCCCACATGGAATCTACTGGGTATCCTTTAGATTTCATGTAAGCGGCAAGTTTATTACGATCTACAATAACATCTGCAGCAATATCATGATTATATTTAGCTAAAGATTGCGGTATAGTTAAACGATCGAACGGCTTGCCAAAATCAAACACTTGTCCTTGATATGGCAACTGCGTAGTGCCAAGAATTGTCTGCGTTAACATTTTCAGCAATTCTTCGGTCAAATCCATCATGTCATTGTAATCAGCATACGCTTGGTAAAATTCAATCATAGTAAATTCTGGATTGTGGCGTGTTGATAAACCCTCGTTTCTAAAATTACGATTGATTTCATATACGCGCTCAAAGCCACCCACAACTAAACGCTTTAAATATAACTCTGGCGCAATTCGCAAAAATAATTCCATATCCAAAGTATTATGATGCGTAACAAACGGACGCGCTGCTGCACCACCAGGGATCACGTGCATCATTGGCGTTTCAACTTCCATGAAGCCACGTGCATTAAAAAAGTCGCGCATTAGTTGAATAGTACGCACTCGGGTTTGAAATACCTGGCGTGATTTTTCATTTACGATCAAGTCTACATAGCGTTGACGGTAACGCATTTCTTGATCGGTTAAACCGTGCCATTTATCCGGCAATGGGCGCAAGGCTTTGGTTAAGATGCGAATATCATTCGTTTTAACAGACAACTCACCAGTGCGAGTTTTGAATACTGTACCGCTAGCACCGATAATATCACCAATATCCCAATTTAAAAATTCATCATATTGACCTTCAGGTAAATCTTCTTTACGAATATATAACTGGATTTTACCGGACATGTCTTGCAGTTGCACAAAACTTGCTTTACCCATTAAACGACGCAGCATGATTCTACCTGCAACTTTCACATGGTGATGCGCAGATTCTAGCGCCGCAGCATCGTCTGCATCGTACTTTTGATGGATTTCTAACGCCAAATTTGCGCGCCTAAAATCATTAGGGAATGCATTACCACTGGCACGCAAATCTTGCAGCTTATTTTTACGTTGTAATAACTGCTCGTTTAAATCTGTAGTTGTTTCTTGATCAGCGTCATGTTCAGTTGTCATAATTTATAACCCACTTTTTAAACTTGCTTCAATAAAGGGATCTAAGTCCCCATCCAATACTGCTTGCGTATTCGTGTTTTCAACTTTAGTACGCAGATCTTTAATTCGTGATTGATCTAAAACATAAGATCGGATCTGACTGCCCCACCCTATGTCTGATTTGTTTTGCTCAATGATTTGTTGATCTGCGTTGCGTTTTTGCATTTCCAAATCATATAGCTTGGCTTTTAATTGACTCATCGCTTGTGCTTTGTTTTTATGTTGAGATCTATCATTTTGACATTGCACAACTGTATTAGTCGGAATATGTGTAATGCGCACCGCGGAATCGGTTTTATTTACGTGCTGGCCACCTGCACCACCTGATCTATATGTATCGATGCGCAAGTCCGCCGGATTAATTTCTATATCAACTTTGTCATCTATTTCCGGATACACAAATACGGCAGCAAATGATGTGTGGCGTCTATTACCAGAATCAAAGGGCGATTTACGCACTAATCTATGCACGCCAGTTTCAGTGCGCAGCCAGCCATATGCGTAGGGCCCTTCAACTTTAATGGTGGCATTTTTTATGCCTGCTACATCGCCAGCAGATACTTCATTTAAAAATACTTCAAAGTCATGCTTTTCTGCCCAACGCAAGTACATGCGTAATAACATTTCCGCCCAATCTTGCGCCTCTGTACCGCCGGATCCTGATTGTATATCTATGAATGCATTTTGTTTATCCATTTCGCCAGCAAACATGCGCTTGAATTCCAGATCAGCAACAATTTTCTCAAGGGATTTTAATTCGGTTTGTAGCTCGTGATACGAAGCTTCGTCATTCTCGCCAGCGCCTTGTTGTTCTTTGATTAAGTCCAGCCAATCGCGCGCTTCTTGAAAGCGTTCTTCGAGATTTTTAATTTTATGCACTACGGATTCAAGTTCAGATAATTCTTTGCCAAGGGCTTGAGCGCGGGGTGGATCAGTCCAAATAGCGGGATCTTCTAGCTCCATGGCAACCTCTACTAAGCGTTCTGCCTTAGTATCAAAGTCAAAGGTACCCCCGTAGCTGCGTGGTACGGTAGATCAAATCATCCAGACTGTTAGTTAACGGGTTTAATTCAAGCATCCAAGCATTATACCTGAGTTATAGAAGAAAGTCAGGCAGACACCGCCAAATTTTATTAGCGCATGCTTGAATATCTGCTAAAGCAGGAGAGATTGCGCATACATTTTGTTCAAGTCCCGCCGTATTTTCATTATGCTTCTTCACACACCTGAACCGGCGTTTTATTTGGCATAACTCGTTTTAAAAATGCACCAAATAAAGGAACAGTGAAGTCCGTATCACCATATGCTGGACTATAAATCATCCCTTTCTTTATAAGACTGTTTCTGACTGGGGCTATGCTTTGGGGGCTAACCTTTAATATATCAGCGATGTCTCCTGACCGTTGAACTCCATCACCAAGAACAGCAAGCGAATATAAGTATTCTTTTTCTCGTGGCGTTAATCTATCGAATCGAACGCGGAAAAAACTTTCATCTAAACGCAGAATAGAATTTTTAGTAGCTAATTTTATGGTAGGTAAATCAATTGGAGATTCCTCAGCCAAATTCCATGCTTGATACCCCCACTCTTGGAGATAATATGGATAACCGCGAGTTTGAAACATAATTTCTTTAATTGCAGCGTCAGTAATTTGTACATTTTGTTCTTCAGCAGGACCTCTTAGTGCCGCAACCGCGTCTATTTCGTTAAGTGGTCCAATTCTAGGAAAATCAAATAACCGTTCTGCATATGACTTTGATCGTCCAGTTAAACCAACAAGTTGCGGTAAACCTGCTCCTACTAATGCTAAAGGTAATCTTTTTTGTGCAATTCTATGAATCGCCATTATCAAAGCACTCATCTCAGCCTCAGATAGATATTGAAGCTCATCTATAATAATTGCAACGGCTGTATTCCGATCTTGTGCCGCCTCTGCGATAGCATCCAGCAGCGCAGGTAAATCAGATTCAATATCACCACTATCAGCCGTGCCTATTTCAGGATCAATGTCTAGTGAAAACTCTATGTCTAAAACTTTCATTCTTATACCATTCATAAAACTTTTAAGAACGCTAAAACCACGTTTCACCTTTTTACTTACATTTTCTACGCGATCAAGCTGAAATAAAAGTTGACGTAGATGTGGTAAAAGCAAGGCTGATAGCGGTTTTCTTTCATGCGCTTCAATAAGTATCGATTTGTATCCAGATTTTTCTGAAAGATAGCTAATCTCATTTAATAAAACAGTCTTACCAACACCACGCAACCCTACTAACAAAAAGCTTTTTTCAGATCTGCCAGCCTTAAGTCGCTGAAACATAATTTGCGCTTTTTCTAAAATATGTTGACGCCCAGCCAATTCTGGAGGCGGGGTACCAGCCCCAGGTGAAAAAGGGTTTAACACTTTATCCATTTATATCAAGTTTACTCCGCTATAGCGATTTTTTAGTATATTGGCATAAACTCACTATAAATACAAATACTGAGAAAAATCAAACGAACCATTAAATTAGTTTATTTAATAACTTTTAGGTTTGAGAAGCCCTATGTAACTTTCATCTGCTTTCTACCACAACCTCCAGTGCACTTGGCCGCGCTACAAGAGAAACAGTCAGGTTATCTGATCCTGATGCATTTTAAAGAAATCCATAATTCTATTCTCAAGCCAATAAACCGGCCGCCATGGTTTTTTACCAGCAATAAAGCCTACGTGTCCGCCACTAGCCGATAATTCAAGCTGCACATGTTTTGAAAGCTCACAGGTTTCCGGCAAAGCGTCCAATGGTGTAAATGGATCATCTTTAGCCTGCAATATTAATGTTGGTGTTTGAATTTTCTTTAAATATTGTCTGCAGCTAGATTGTGAATAATATTCGTCTGCATTTCTAAAACCATGTAAAGGCGCTGTGATTGCATCATCAAAGTCAAAAAACGTAGAATATTTAGCCAAATTTTGTAAATCGATTGGCATTGATATATGTTTAATCTTTTCCTGTATTGACCTAACCATTCGTTGCACCAAAATCTTCTGATATACACGCCGCAAACCAACACACATGTACTCTGCGGTTTTGGCTAATTCAAATGGTACCGACACGGCAACGGCTGCAGTAATATGCTTATTGATTTTACCCTCTCCTAATGCCTTCAATAATACGTTAGCACCTAAAGAATATCCTACAAGGTAAATCGGAGTTGTTGGTTCTCGCTTGCGAATGGTATGAATGACCGTAGACAAGTCTTCCGTTTGACCACCATGATAGCTTCGCGCTAAGCGATTCGGTACACCACTGCAACCACGAAAATGCATTAATACGCCGCGCCAGTGCATACTCTGAATAGCATGCAAAATAGCGTTCGCATAGGAAGTATTTACATTGCCACTCAAGCCATGTAGCACTAATACTATCGTGGCGTTGCCTTTTCCAATCCAAGTCAGATCTAGGAAATCACCGTCGTCTAATTCTAAACGCTCTAGATTTACGTTTAATCTATGTTTACGTCTAAACCACATTGGCCACAATGTTTGCAAATGTGGACTATTTAGCCACCAAGCAGCTCTAAAATCGATATTAAAATTATTCATTCACACTACCATATCCACCAACGCAACTTCGCGGTACCAGCATTCGCTATATAACCATCGCGCAATTGCAGCTCATAATACAACTGTACATCGGTATGCTCGTTCATGTTAAATACGCATTCGGCGCCAACGCTAAAGCTGACACGCCCTGGCGAGTTAACGTAGGTAAAAGGACCGCCGCCGACTAGAAAGCTTGCGGTTGTAACTTGGTTCGAACTAATAACATCGTAACCAATCATAGCATTTATTGTGGTGCGTCCCTTAAAAAACTTATTGTTTGCATTAAATGCAGCTCTAGCACCCGCCTCCACGGTTAATAAATTGCGCAATTTATTATTTTGCACGTATAACGCGGCGACTGTATTACCGTTTTCATAATAGGGCGGAGTGTGAATAAAATTATATTGCACTGATGTGATTTGCGTGAAAGAGAAGCTCCTGCCACAATTTAATCTATTACCTAAGTTAAACAGAAATCCGCCTTGATAATCATGATAACTAGCACTTGTGCTCATGTCTATGCCATCAATGTATATGCGTTTGCCACCAGTGTTTGTGTCAGAAGCTCCAGACACCATCCATTCCGCAAACATTGTGCTTCTGCGGCTTAAAGCATGATTGCCGTAAAACAAAACATGGTAACCAACAGTGCGTGTGTTTAAACCAGGAGTAAGCTTTGTTTGTACGTTTGTGCTCGATCTAGCTGTCGCTACACCTAAAAGATTATCATCATTGCATTCCCAATCCAAACCTAAAATCAAACCACCAGAATACGCTCTATATCCATAGTTTGTACCAAATTGTTCTTGCGATGCAAAACTCACAAAACCGCCTAGCCAAAGGGCCCTATTCGGGCCAACTTCACCCGCGGCAAAACCAATAGGTGAATTTTGCGCCACTCTTTCACGCACGGAATACATTCGATTCTGTACTTGCGTAAATATTGCATCTTGTTTCATCACATTTATAGAAGAACTATTTAAATCTGGCACCAATTGTGTAACATAATAATCCAATTGCGATTGATTCAGTGCATTACCCAGCGCATTAGTTAATACAAATTCTCCCTGCGTAGTGGGATTGTCCGACATCGCGTCTATAACTGGCCCTATTACTGGGACTGTGACATGCAATGTTAATTTTTCCAGCTCAAACACAACAGTAGTTGCATCCTGGAAGATCGACCAAATGTTTGCCACAGTATCGTTAGGAATATTAAACGCTGCAGGATTTGGTGTTATCGAAGCGGCTGTCACTAAAGTCCAAAAATAATTATTACCGCCCACCGCATCTATAAAATTAGATGAAACGGTAGACGCAGTAGATCCCAAATCCACTGCACCGGATGCTGTTATGCTACCATTAACCGTAGCATTTGTGATTATAAAATTTGTTGTACCGAGATTAGTGAACGAAGAAACACCAAGATCAGCTGACAGGTTCAGCGTCCCTGCATTCGTTGCCGACGCAGTACCTGTTATATCTCCACCTATGTTTGCTGTGGCGAGCGCGGCAACAGTAAACGATGTAACACCAGAAATGGTGCCAGTTGTGGTGCCTGAACCATTCGCAAAACTCACAGTTGGCATATTAGTAATGTTAGAACTTACTGTAGCGTTAGTACTCGGATATGGATTTGAAAACGAATCCACGCCAAAGTTTAAACTACCAGTGCCGTTGCCATCCACGGAGCCAGATAAAGATGCATTATTGAATAGAAACATAGAGCTAGAGCTGCTTAACGTCATACCACCACTTACAGCAATCGCACCAGAGTTGTTGACAGACGTGGTTATAGTTTGATTTTGCTGAAAACTAATTGTCCCAGTATTTGTGATTAAGCCACTTAAACCAATACCATCTGTTGCCGTGACATTTAGCATGCCGCCATTGGTTAAAGTTCCGGTACCATTTACAACTTGATCAAAAGTAGCGGTTGCACCATTTAATATCGTAAATCCTGTGTTCACCGCAGAAATTGCTTGACCAGCGGTGGTAAAAGTACCAGCATTAACGCTAATGCTTGGGAATGTTGATATTGCTTGCGGCGCTGCAAAGGTCGTACCGCTGAACACGCTACCAAATGAATCTGCACCAGTTGTAAGAATGCTACCGTTTATACCTGTGCCACTGAACGTGCTAGATCCGGTCACATATAAATTAGCGGTAATGCCTAATCCGCTACTTGTTAAGGTTGTACTGTTGTACATATTGAGTGATGTAGCAACTATAGAGTTACCATTATTATTGAAAGAACCAGTATTTACGTTAATTGTTGGAAAAATATTAATCATATTCTGGCTTGCCGAAAATGCCGTGCCTACAAACTGCGTGCCAAATGAATCAATACCAATCGTAAGTTGTTCACCAGTTATATTGCTGCCGCTAAAAGTACTGGTACCTAACATATATAAATTTGCGTTAACAGAGCCGGCACCTGTAGTACTCAATGAAGAAGTGTTATAAACATTCACGGCGGTAACCACGATTGAATTTCCTGTGCTAAAACTATTCGCGCTAACAACACCTGTGGAGGTTTGGCCAATGCTTAAGCTACCTCCGGATGCAAT
>DATIHV010000196.1:0-5361 GCA_035480295.1 Gammaproteobacteria bacterium | reverse complement strand
ACATCAGAAATACTAGCTCGCAACTTCTCTGCCAAAGCAAACAGCACTGCATTACGTTGTTTCTCATCAAGCGAAGCAAGATTATAACTGGCTTGCTTGGTTTTTTTTAATTGTTCTAAGATATCACTCATGCAAATTCCTAAAATATATGCAAATGATCATAATGAATAAACACGGGTTGGTTTTTCTGCCCAAGTAACTCTTGCAACTTTACCGCGTTGTATTTCGCGATACCTATGCCAATCAATTCTTTGTCTGGCGACAAGATACCGACTATATCGCCCTTTTCAAAATTGCCCGTACATTTTTCAATGCCAACTGGTAACAAGCTAATTGTGCGGCGGTGTTCTTGCAGAATATCATGCAAGCATTTATTAACAGTGATCTCGCCACGCTTTTGCCCGGTACTATATGCAATCCAACGTTTAATGTTGGATTGTTTCTTTTCCGCGAGGACTACAGTTCCGACAGTATCATTATTAACTATGCGTTTGACAATATTCGGCTCATCTATTGACGCAATATGTGTCATGATGCCAAGCTTCGCCACCTTGCGTGCGGTACTTAATTTACTAATCATGCCGCCCCGACCATGCGTGCTTTTAGAAGTTGAAATACTAGGCCAATGCAAAGCAGGATCTATTACCGGAATTAATTTAGAATCAGGTTCATTTGGATGACCTGTATAGACGCCAGCAATATTGCTCAGGATTATCAGTTTATCTGCATCAATTTGCGCCGCAATTAATCCAGCAAGTTCATCATTATCTGTAAACATCAGCTGCTCAATCGAAACGCTATCATTTTCGTTAATAATCGGGATTATCTTGCGCTGTTCTAATATTTTAGTAATCAAACGCGCAATATTAAGATAATGCATGCGCGTGTGGAAATCTTGTTTAGTCAACAGCAACTGCGACACCAGCATGTTATGTTTTTTAAACATATTGGCGTACACACGCATCAACTCGTGCTGACCTAAGGACGCCAATACTTGTTTTTCACCAATATCAGAGCCGTACTCTTTGCCGAGCATTTGCCGACTAACACTTCTACCAAATCCCACCGCTCCCGAACTAACCAAGACCACTTGGCATTTATTGTTCTGCAAATCGACCAGTTGTTCGACAATGGAACTAAGTACTGCCTCTTGCGGAATGCCTTGCTCGGATAGAATACTTTGCGTGCCAACTTTAACGACTATTTTCACGAACTAGTTCCTTCGATCTAGATAGTGCTGCAGATATTGCTTTACTTAAAGAATTAGTCAAATCCGGTCGCAACACATCTAAAGCCGCTTCTGTGACGCCTTTTTTGCTTGCTACAGATTTAATTAATGCATCATAATCTGCAGCCCCTTCGACTAAACTAGCAGTGCCAACAAATGTTTGTTGCATGATGTTGCGCGCTACATCTGCATTAATGCCAACTTTTACAGCTTCACCCACTAGCAATTCTGCAAGCAGAAAAAAATATGCCGGACCGCATGCAGAAAAAGGGGCTAATAATTCAATTTGCTCGTCAGTGCTCAACCATGTAATTTTACCGGTGGGTTGAAATATCTCTTCAATTTTGGCTACATCTGTGAGCTGTAGGTTTTGCGTAGCATAGGCAAGATTTACACTTTTACCAGTTTTAATCGCTACATTAGGCATTAGATGAATTATCTTGCTGGCGCTAGCCGAAGATAAATGCTCGGTCTTTGTACCAGCTAATAATGAAACCAGTATTGCGTTACTATTTCTAGTGCTCAAACCAGGTAAAATGTCATTTAGCTGCTGCGGTTTAACGGCCAACACGAGCACGTCTTCCGCAAAGTCTGCAGGCACTTCTTTGATGTTGTTTACGAATTCAATTGCTTGATGTTGCTGATAGTGCGCGGCATGTTTCATGCTTGGTTGCACCACCACAATGCGCTGGAAAACCGACATTGCAGACCAGAGTTTTAATAAAGTGCCGCCTATATTGCCGCAACCGATTAGTAATAAATTCATAGTCAATGTTTAACTAGTTGTTAAAAATACAGTAAAAAAAGGTAGCTACAACTATAACATGGCCAGCAAATCGATGCATCTTTACAGCTACCATGATTTTAACGCAGACATATAACCAATATGTGCTATACTAAAATTGCTATAGGTCGGCCAAACAAATGGGTTACTCCCAAGATGGTTAGTTATGAACAAACTAAAGAAACTTTTGTTTCCTTATTTACTGATCGTTTACGAGGTGGTTTTATACTTATCTAATGATATGTATCTGCCCAGCATGCCGACTATTGCCGACGATTTGGTTTTAAGCGAACACGAAATCCAAAGCACTCTCACGTTCTGGTTTTTAGGTGCAAGTTCACTGCAATTCTTGCTGGGACCACTTTCAGATCGATATGGCCGACGCATCGTAATCCTAAGCGGAGCATTGTTTTTTATACTGTCGTCCGCGGTATGTGCAATAGCGACATCATTAGGAACTCTATTAATTGCACGTTTAGTGCAGGGTACCGCAGTTTGTACATTAGTAGCCGGGTATGCTGCTGTGAATGAGTCATTTAATACTAAACAAGCAATTAGCCTATTTGCCATAATAGGTGCGATTACAATCTTAGCCCCTGCGTTAGGCCCATTGTTCGGCTCCATAGTTTTACAGTTTGCAAGTTGGCGCCATATATTTTGGTGTTTAGCGATTTTAAATTCACTCACGCTTATCGCCCTGTATTTTTATTTACCAGAAACCAATTTAAAGCGTCGCAAATTCAACTTTAAGACCATCAGATCACATTATGCGCAAATACTTTCCAATCGCGACTTCTTAATCCCATGCGCAAGTTATTTTCTAATTGTAGCGATAGAATTTCTATGGGCTTTCGAATCTCCATTTCTTATGATGGAAGTATACCACACCTCAATCATGTTTTATGGCGTTGCACAATCGGTGATTTTCGGATGCTTTTTATTAGGTGCGGCAGCGACCAAATGGTTATTGGACCACTATAGTGTAAAAGCATTGATTGTATACGGTATGAGCATAATTATTGTAGGTACAATTGCATTCTGGTTGTGTTCGATCTTCCACCCAACACTAACCCTTGGTATTGCATTTATGATGGTAATCGCGCTTGGCTCTTCAATGCTGATCGCGCCATTCACACGTATTGCATTACAATCCTGTCAACAACCCACTGGTACAGTCACAGCAGTATTTACCACTGCTACCAATCTAGCTGGCGTTGCAATTGGTTTAATATTGAGCATGATCAACAGTACCAACTTGTTTGTTGTGGCTACCATAGCACTAATCTGCGTCGCGTTGACCTTAGTACTAGTAATGTATCTACGCATGCCTTCTGCCGATAAAAAGACCTTCAAATCATTGTTTTAAATTCTGCAGCTAACGATCACGAATGAATGTGCCATTTTGATATTCAGCAAAGGCTTCCTTAAGTTCTTCTTTTGTATTCATCACAATTGGACCATACCATGCAATAGGTTCATTTAACGGCTTGCCGGAAATTAGTAAAAAGCGCACTGGGTGTTTGTTAGTTGTTACTACAATATGATCGCCGCCTTTCTCGTACAACACTAATGTGCCATTTTTGCAGGAGCATTCAGGTTGCATGTCAAAATAATTGACGCCTGCAGCATCGTGATCAAACACATTGCGCCCTGCATCAAAGTACGCTTCGCCGTCAATCACATATGCTAGCACGGTGTGCTGCGGACTAACTTTATGTGTAAAAGTTTTACCAGCAGCCACTTCTACATCTAGATATTCAGGATCGACTGCTACATTTTGTGCGGGACCGCGCGTCTCGTTGAACAAACCACAAATCACTTTTACTTTGGTGCCATCTTGCGTAGTTACAATTGGTATAGAATTGCGCTTTATCTCTTGATAACGCGGTGCAGTCATCTTGCTCTTTGCTGGCAAATTGGTCCACAATTGAAAGCCTAACATTTCGCCTTTATAATTTCCCTTGGGCATTTCCTGGTGAATTATGCCGCTACCCGCTGTCATCCATTGCACATCACCGGTAGAGATATTACCTTTATTGCCTAAACTATCGCCATGTTCAACATCACCTTCCAAAACATACGTGATCGTTTCTATACCACGATGTGGGTGCCACGGAAAGCCAGCTTTATATTCCGCAGGGTTTTCCGAACGAAAATCATCGAGCAATAAAAACGGATCAAGTAATGGCAACTCATGAAAGCCAAATGCACGCTTTAAGTGCACACCGGCCCCTTCAATTGTCGGCTCGCTTTTCCAAATTTTCTTAATTACACTTTGTATACTCATACTACTGTCCTTAATTAAATCTTAGTCTGTAGCTTCTATATGCTCTGGTCGCACTCCGATGCCAATGATATATCCTACACAACGCTGCACGAAGCTAAGCCGTTGTATATGCCGTACAAATGTAGGCATCTGCAATTTTTGCGTTTTATGTAATACATTGCTAATAACTCGATTTTGCACGATCACTTGCAAAAATTGAATAACCTTTACCGGAAATTCACGTCGCGCTTGCACAGCTTGCAGCTCCGCGGATGTCACGTTATTTTCTTTAAGATGCGGCGCAAGAATGTTGGCGGTGGCTACTGCATCTTGAATGGCAAGATTAATACCTACGCCGCCGACTGGCGACATGGCATGTGCGGAATCCCCTATACATAATAACCCGGGAATGTGCCAACGTTGTAATCGATCAATGGTAATCGACAACAATTTCACATCATCCCAGCTTTTTAATTCATCCACACGATCAGCTAGAAAGTCCGCACTTTTAACAATCATTGCTCTAAAGATGGCAATATCTTGCTTTTGGTGTTGTTCGGCATTTCCTTTGGCAATAACATAGCCACATTGCCAATAATCACGCCGATTGATCATTACCATTATCCTGCCAGCACTGAACTTACCATATGTTTCATCTGGATCAGAAGGCTTACGCGATAAGCGAAACCAGAACACATCTATTGGCGCACCAATATCTGTGCTTTCTAAACCAGCACAGCGGCGCACAGTCGAATGTCTACCATCAGCGCCAATAACTAGATGGCTGTTAATCTCAACAATTCCTTGTGGTGTAGAAGCGCGTACGCCAACAATCTTGCCTTCATGTTTGATCAAATCAGTAACATCGTATTGCATGTGCAAAGTAAAAGTAGGATATTTTCTTGCCTCTATGGCCAAAAAGTCTAAAAAATCCCATTGCGGCATGAAAACTATGTAAGGACATTTGACTGACAGTTTGGAAAAATCTGCAACAGTAATTTTTTGATCTTCTATGTAGCCGCGCAATTGCGCTGCGATTTGATGGGGACGCTGTAGTAACTCTTGCAGTATGCCGAGCTCATG
>DATIHV010000195.1:0-5690 GCA_035480295.1 Gammaproteobacteria bacterium | reverse complement strand
AGAATTGGGCAACGTTAATTGCAATGGTAATTATAATGGTTATATTACTATATGTTGACGTGATGTTCCGAGGGTTTTTCACCTGTCGTCCGATACAAATGATTGGATGATTAATAACAAAATCTTTGGTGTCTTATCCATGCGTCTCATAGCAATCGCAATAGGCATTGCAATATTGTCGGCAATAGCCACACCAATTTATAAAGACTATTTAGCGCAAACGCGGATCGTGCAGGCAGTCACGCTACTATCCTCATGTAGTGCCAATGCTATGCAACAAAACGCAGAGCAAAACTGGCCACCATCTAATATATCTGCGCCACTTGTTTCAACACAAAGCTTATACATTCCCCGCGAGTTACATCTTATCTGGATTGGCGGTAACATGCCTAAAGATTATCTAGCAAATCTACAACATTTAGCGTCATTATGCGAAAACATACAGCCTGTATATGAAGTTAACATTTGGACAGACGCTGGTAGCAGACAAGCGAATGCAGCACAGTTTAAACAAATCGCTGGATTAACCGTACGTCATATTGAAGGCGAGTTGTTAAAAAATCTATTATCTAATGATAGTCCCTACACAGACATCGAAAAAAAACATTTTTTAAAATGGATGTTGTTTGAATATCTTGCGCCAGCAAATTACGCAGCTGTATCAGATTTGTTGCGTATAGAAATTTTACGGCAACATGGGGGTTTGTATCTTGATACGGATACGTTTATCACTAGCACAATTACTGAAAAAAAATTTGCAGCAACATTACGATCCATGTTTGCCAACGTCGCAGCGAATGGCGGATTTTCATGCAGAAAAAATGGCTACAACACCAACAATAACATCATTATTGCATCTAATAACCCAATAATAGCAAAGCGGTTAAAAGCATTGGTGCAATACATGATCATGAGCATGTCGGATGAACATCTAACTTTAACAGCAAATTATTTTACAAATTCGCGCAACTATTTAATCGCGAAGAAATCTCCCATTCGTTTACAATCTATAGATAAGTTAACTCCTTCTGATGCACCAGCTATACGCGTACTGACTCTGGCGCAAGGCCCACACAAATTGGCAAGTTTTGCGGTGCAATGGCTACCAAATAATCCGGCATATACAAATGGAGTTACGCTTGGATTCCCAAAACCTTATGCGGGCAGCGCGCCGGGAGTTTTAGAAATGGAGCAGCTATTTGATTGCTATAGATATGACAACATATGGTTAGATAAATCTGCTAAGACCACAGCTGAAACAGAAATGATAATAAACAACGTTAACGCCCAAGTTAAATTTTATTTAGAAAATATACAAGCCAAAGACTTACATACATTGCTTACCGACTTACAGAATCAATTGCATAGAAATTTCACAAATCTTAATTTAACCGAAATGTTACCAGGTTAATCCCCAGAAGAGTTTATTGCTGAATCCAGGTCTTTTTCTTGGTACGAGATCTATTATGTTTTTAACTCATTTGCGGAAAATTGGACCCTAAAACAACCATATTGCTTTGCCCGCAATAGTAAGCTATCTTGCAAAAAGACGCCTGCTACTTATACTTATTATATATATACAGTTAAATGTGATAAATAAATGCGCCGTCAAGCCCCGAAACGGAAAGTTCGTTTACGCAGGATGATCTGCATTGGATTATTGTTGCTGTTAATATTTGCTGTCATAATTTTGACGCATTTTAAAAAACATATACGACATTGGGAAAATAAACAAAAACATACCTTTACGCATATGTCGCAAACAAAACCAACCGTTCATGTTCCCAAGCAAGTAAAAAAATACATCGCCAACAACTATAGATTACAGCAAGACATCGTCGATCCGGTTCTGCTGCCAGCAGTTGCAGCCACTAATCCAATTATTTCTGCTAATACAAATGCAGATGTAATACCTACGCAGACAAATAATGTCTATACGCAGCGCGCTGGGCAATCAAAAAACGTTCCCTCATCGCTTAAATATGCTTATCAATTAGATATTGCGGATTATTATTTCTCGCGTTCACCGCAAAATACCATTTTCGGCCGTGGATTTATGCCATTTATACAAAATCCTAATAATGTATTGTACGCTGACGTGCGCGGATTACTAAAGCAACCAGGATCCGCTAAAGAAGGAAATTTAGGTTTAGGGTTCAGACATTTAAATAATGCCAACAATAAAATGTATGGCGCCTACATGTTTTTTGATCGCAATAAATCAACTTCAGGAGCTTTTTTTAGCCAATTAACCTTTGGGGCTGAAGTATGGCTAGATCGCTTTTTCTTAGGTGCAAATTTTTACTACCCTATCGGCAAGCGTTACCAGACCATTACTAACACCTCATATAGCGCAAGCTTACAAAGCGTTAGTGCTACTACTTTTAATATTTTAGTTACAAGTACACAAAATAGTTCAACTAACGTGGCAATGATTGGCGGCGATATAACTGCAGCATATCAGCCTACAAATAGTTTAACGGGATATGTAGGTGGTTTTTACTTTCACAGTGCTAGCAGCCAATTTAAATTACCGATCATGATAGGACCTATGGCAAGACTCAGATATTCAATCTACGCCAAAGATAAGAAAAAATGGGGCTATATTGATGAGTTGTCATTTGAAACACAAATTCAATATGATCAAATTCGAAAAACCGTATGGTATGGCGGATTACGTTTAACCTTTGCATTTAATGGCAGCAAATTAAATCGTATGCAACAACACATGGTTGATCCGGCGCTTCGCGATATTGATGTGGTTTCAAACAATAACAAGAGCACATCCGCGTCGACTACCTTTGCAAAAAATTCAAATGGCCAATCTACTGTAATCAAACGAACTGACAATTCGACTTTTAATGCCGCAGTTGGCGATAGCACGGTCGATGTAATTGCTGTATCTGGTATTGTTACTAATGCAAATCAAAGCGGCGCCACACTTGCAACCGGGCAAACCGTGACTGGTGGCATGTATGTATTTAATTTTAATGGTCAACAACTTACAGCCCAAGTTTCAACTGGCGGTGAATTACGCTCTACCAGCGCCGCAACAAACATGTTAAAACTTGGCAAAAATAACACTGTGCGTGACATTACTTTAACTATGGTAAGCCCAACAAATGCTAATGGCAGTAATATAGCAATAATTGCGGACGCAGCCGTAAATGATTTAGGCACAGTGACAATTGATAACGTAACATCAACCGGAATTATCAGCATTCCACGTAGTGGCGCGGCACAAAGCGCTACAGTAGTAATTTCAGACTCAACATTTAATACTGGCACATCTTGGGCGCCAACAAATTTACCGGCGGTTGGCCAATTCAACATTGACACAAATTCGACTCTAAAGTTAACAGTAACTGATTCCACGTTTTCATCTAATGGCCCACAACAAGTAGTAGGATTAAGAGCACAAGCAGCTAGCAATTCAGCAATAACTATAACCGAGATTACAAATAACACCATTGACGGTAGCGACGGCGGACTTGTACTAGGCATGCCCGGAGGCAATATCACTGTGAGTGGAAATATTGAAAATAACACTATTGATGGCGGAAATAGTTTTCAATCCGGTGAGACAGGCCTTTTGGTCTTTCATTTCGGTAACATTGCGACAACTTTTACAATGAATGGCACAATAAAAAATAATACTATTAAGGGCACCGACGAAGGTCTGGTATTTACAAATTTCGGTGGCACAGCGCAGCCAATTTTTAACGTACCAAACGGCATAATAAATAATAGGATTACTGCTGGCCCTGATTACGGAATTGAAATTGACCCTGTAAATGCTTCTAATGGCATAGTATCGTTAACCAATCTTTATGGTAATAGTATTACAACAACCGATCCTTCTAAAGGAATTTTAATAAATGGATCACATACAACTATTCAGGTTGGCGATGGATCCACAGGTTTATCGGTTGCTAATGGAGGCACTCCTGTATCTATAACCAATGGCGCTACGGTATTACCTGGCGCGTAAGCCAGTGCAACGCCTTGATATTGTGAGAATGATGTGTAATTTACAACCAACCATTTTTCTTAAAAATTTTGTATGGCAACCATGCTGCCAGTAACATTAACAGGACTGCAAATTCATAACCAAACTTCCAACTTAGTTCTGGCATCGCTTTGAAGTTCATGCCATAAATACTAGCAATTAACGTTGGCGGCAGAAAAATTACTCCTAGCACGGTAAACAATTTAATTATTTTGTTTTGTTCTATGTTGATCATGCCCAACGTGGCTTCTAATAAAAATGTAATTTTTTGCGATAATATTTTTGCGTGCGTTGTTAGTCCGGGTATATCTTGCTCCAACATTGCTAATGTTTCTACACTAGTTGGATCTAATCTGTCACCAGCAGCTTGTTGCAAAAAACTCATCATACGATCAAATGTTGACAAGCTATCACTTACCTTAGTGCATAAATCTCCATTAAAGCCAATCTGTTGCATAAAACTGCTGTAATTAGAGTTTTTACGTTTATTCCTACCTATGGCAAAAACTGCACTGGAGTAAGCATTCAAATGCTGGCCAATCAGTTCGAGAATATCGGCGAGGCGGTTTATATGTGCTTGTAACAAATCAACAAATAATATCGAACTTTTACGCTGCGATGGATCAATGGTTTTAAATTGCTCTGCAAATATGGCAAACGTTTTTGGATCTGCATACCGCACAGTAATTAATTGCTGTTCGGTAAGTACAAAAGATACCGGATCTAAACGTGGTGCTGGGGTATTGGATTGTGAGATCACGGAGGCGGTCATAAATATTGCGCCGTTGTTTTTATACAACCTACTGGATAACTCCAGCTGCGCCATTTCTTCCTTCGTAGGCACATCTAAGCCGAGCATATCTTCTACTAATTTTTCTTCCTCCATGGAGGGAGAAAGTAAATCAATCCATACCGCATCTTTCAATAATGCCTGGTTCTGCGCAGAAATTTTATGTGATTCTAAATCTTTGCGCGCAATGTGAGCCACGATCATAGACGTAATCCTATGCTACCTTGATTGTATTATAGAAGTGTTGCAGGATAATGGCTTTGGAGCGTAACTAACAAAGTTTGAGTGGCTGAAGTAGTAAATACTATTTAATAGTTATATCCAAGTTATGTTGAAATGACTATCGCTTTCTGGCTTGAATGAAAATTTGTTTTTCATTGAATTCGATGGTATTGGTTTTGCCATATTTATGCAAAATTTCCTCTATGCCTTTATTTAGGGCTGCATCGGAAAATTGCGCATGTGAAAAGTTGGACCATAACCTATTTTTTATGAATCGTACCCACTCATCCAGCGAAATTTGCATCTTATAAGTCACATGCGCAATATCAATATTTTTAAACCCCGCTTTTCGTAATAAACTAACGTAGATTGCTGGATCAGGTTGAGATTCTGGCCATTTCTTAATAGCATCGGCAAAGAACGGATATTCGATTCCTCGCTGCGGCCGGGTACAGATTACACATGTGCCGTGCGGTTTTAAAAGATGTAGTAACTTTGCAAAAAACGCTTCAAGGTTTTTGTCGCTAATATGATGAATCATTTCTTTAAGAATTATGCCATCAAATGTTTGTGCACTATTGTTATTCACATAATCTACAGCATTGCTAACAACAGTGTTTATCCCTGCAATATTTTTAGCTTGCTCAAGCAACGCTCTCGAAGGATCAA
>DATIHV010000194.1:0-8151 GCA_035480295.1 Gammaproteobacteria bacterium | reverse complement strand
CTTTGGACATGCTGATATTCTCCGTCATAATATTTTCTTACGCCTCACCTTCGGCTTTTTAATCGTTGCCCGAAGTGTAACATGATTTAAAATTTTAATGAATAGTTGCTAGGCTCTTACCGCTACAAAATACACAATTTTGTTAGGAAGTTACTCAACCATTTTTTAACACTCGCTAGTAAATCTACTATTCCGTGATAGTTAAGAAGCAAGATAATTGCATATTCTAAACGTATCATAGATACTGAAATTCAAATAACACTGAAAAATTGTTGTTATTTAGCTTAAAAGTGTTTTATAAAAGGAGAACCTTATGCCAAACCTTGGAGATGGCTACGATAGTGCTACACGCAAACCTAAAATTCTTAGTATTTTCAGCAAAGTTGCAACGCAGAAGTCCCCAGCGTTGTCATTCAACTTTTCTTCCTCCATTTATCGATCAACAGATGATTATTTGAAAAATCTTTCTGCTTCTTCTAATCTTGAGGTCCCGATAAATTCCTCTATGAGCCTAGGTGCCGCGCTGCAATTCTCAAGCGATTTAAAGCGCAGTCAAGACGATACAATTTATGTGATTCATGTCTCCGGTATACGGCAAAGAGAATCCATAGATTTAAAACCAAACACATTTGCAAGTGACGCGCAGTATGTAAACGCGGTGACAGAGTTGAAAAGTAATCCGTATGATTTTTGCGGTAGATACGGTGATTCATTAATATCAGCTGTATTATATGGTCGTGATGCTGCCATCACAATTCGCTTTAAGCAGGCAACTGCAGAAGATGTTAAGAAAGGCCATGTAAATATAGAAGCAAAGTTTGCACAAGTCGCAAACCTGGATCAAGCTATAGATCTTCTTAGATCGCAACAAGCAAACAATTTGAAATGTGAAATTTACATTCAAGCACGCGGTTTTGAACCTGGTCAATTGCCAGCTGCCACCCCAGGCAACTTTGCTGAACTAGCAACATGGCTAGGTGCATTTCAAACCAGTTTCAATACAATTCCTACGACGGATTTCACTACACCGGTAGGATATGAGTTTGAATCATATGGAATTGTTTTAGGCGACATTGCAAACGTTGTGGTTGAGAAGTCAGAACTTAGAGCTAAATACTTTTTTGCTATTAAGCGTTGTGACGATGCACTCGACTATTACGGTAAATACTTTACATGGATGGACGATATCCCTCATTCAAATCAAATTGATCTGAAAAAGCAAGAGTTAGATCGCATAAAAAATACCTTAGATAAAAAGTTCAATCCGCAAGATCCAGAGGTAATAACCGCAGCCAGCGACTTAAATACGTTGATCAAGTACATTAACGAAGTAAAAATTGGTACCAAACTGGTTAACACCTTTTCCGCTAATGATCTGGGCCGCGATCAGCTTGATAGAGATCCTTTTACAGAACAACGGATCAGTCCGTCATTCCAATTAAATGATTTGCCACCAGGTGATGCTACCTCATTCACATTTAGTTTCAACGAAGGTTCTAGATTGTCTAGCAATTTAAGTTTCTATTGGAGTTTAGATTCAGGCGTTGGATACAATGGTGGATCGCATAGAATCGCAAGTCAAATTGCGCCAGGATCACCAAGTGTTGCCAATATGCCAAGCGGAATCAATACTGATCAACTTGGCGGTCTGCATTACGCGTTTCATTATGACCGAACTCGTAAAAGCGCTTGGGAAGCCTTATGTGCTTGCATTCCAGGTTGCAGCAAAGCTGAAGATGTGTTCACAGTTGAAACACGCATTGGTGGCAGACAGTTGCCAGCAATATTGACCTTACAATAGCTATGATGCTCTAGCGCACTGTAATAGTGGCGCTAGAGCTTTTAACACAATCTTATGATCAGCATTTGGCAATACTTGCACATCTGGCCAACTGCGTAACCAGGTATATTGCCGCTTAGCTAATTGTCGCGTAGCTGCAATCGCTTGTTCACGCATAGTTGCATAATCAATTTGCTGCGTTAAATATTGCCATGCTTGACGATATCCTACTGCGCGAATTGCCGGCAATTCCGGATTTAAATCTGTACGCGCGAATAACTTTTCTACCTCTGCAATAAATCCTGCGGCCAACATTTGATCAAATCGTTTCTCAATAGTTGCATGTAATGCGGCACGATCTGCAGGTATAATTGCAAAACTGTGAATTTTACAATCTAGTGTTTGCGCCACAGATTGCTGAAAATTTTCGCTTAATGTTTTGCCACTTATGATGATGATCTCTAATGCACGTTGAATACGTTGTGCATCATGCGGATGAAACTTTTGCGCCGCTTGTGGATCTAGCGCATGCAATTTTGCATGCATAGCCGGCCAACCTTGTGCTTGCGCTTCTGCGGCTAATTGCGCGCGCAACTCCTCATCAGCGGTTGGCAAAGCACTTAAGCCAAATTGCAACGCCTTGAAGTACAACATCGTGCCACCAACTAAAAGCGGGATCCTTTGCTGCGCCCAACTTTGCTGCATCGCATGAGTAGCATCCGTGCAAAATTGTGCGGCTGAATATGCCTGGCTCGGATCACAAATATCTATGAGCTGATGTGGATACTGTGCCAGCTCCGCAGCGCTAGGCTTGCCGGTGCCAATATCCATACCTTTATATACCAGAGCAGAATCCACGCTGATTAAATCTACTGGTAATTGCTGGGATAATTGCATGGCTAACGCAGTTTTACCTGCTGCTGTAGGCCCCATTATAAATATTGCTTGTTTTTCCATGCGGCGCATTGTAGCGCAATCCCAAGCAAATTACAGCAGTAAACTTGCAAAGTTCCATGCCGGATGTTAGCATTCTCACGAATTACGCATAACAATAACAATTAAGTAATGGGACTAAACAAATGCCGCAGTGCTTAACCTATGCAGCTCACTCACAAGAACAACTGCAAAAGAATTACTGGCCGAATTATGTGTTTAAAGATTTAACCCCCGCGGTAACAATAGCGGTGGTTGACACCGGCATGCGCCCTGACCATGTGGCGTTTAATGATATAGAAATTCATTCATGGGGCTGCTTAGATACAGATTCCTCTGCAACACAATGCCAATATTATGCTCCAAAGACCAAGATCCCTTACGATATCCACGGCACAGCTGTAGGTAGTATTGCAGCCAAGTATATGCCTGGTATTAAAATCATGCATAACTATATATTTGTTGAATCTGACACCTGCGGACTTATAGAAGACGATAATGATCCAGACTGGGTTGATAGCCAAGAGCTGCTACGACAACTCGATATAAAACCACACAACGAAGCACTAGAGATAGTCGCATTAAATTTAATCGCTGCAGCTGGCATAGAGCACGTTACAACATACTTGCTAGTTTTGCGCACAATTGCGGCGAATTTACACAACTTTGAAACCGAATATAGACACAGCGGAAAAAAATATGCCTACGTGGTAAATCAATCATGGGGCGATGGATTTTCGCAGAAATTAATCGCGAAACTAAAAGCAAATGCCCATAAATCTAGCTTCGTGCGCGAATTTATCAGGCTCGTGGATTCTATGAATGCACAAATCACAAACCTGCATCACAAGTATCCTAGATTCCAAATGATCAATTCTGCCGGCAATGACGCGTGTGACGAATTAGGGCTTTTGGCGCAACATCCAGAAATCATCGTCGTAGGATCACACGATGAGTATTATCGGCAATCGGAATTTTCAAATTATGGACCCAAGGTTCTCATCGCCGCGCTTGGCGAAGACGTACAGTGTGCTAGCGCGAGTCATCCGCGCGCAAACCGTAAACTAGATGGCACATCATTTTCCACACCTGCCGTTGTTGGAGTGCAGGCGGTATTAATGGCACTTATTAGTGACTTGAGCAATACGGAAGCAAAAAGTTTATTGTTAGAATTGTCTGTGAGATCGCAACATTTAAGCATGCCGGCATTAAGCCTCGATATCAAAAAAATATGCGCCATCATCTCTGAGCGCTATATGAATCGCACTGAAAAAGACATTTTAGTAAAATTAAAAGAATACGAACCGCAACATTGTAATTTCACCGGCATTGAAACGACTAAATCAGTCAACCATGACAAGCAATCACTATGCATGCAATTATTTATGCTGTTGTTAATGATATTATCATCTGCTAGCTCCGCTATTGAATCGATTCCAATTCCTACAAGGGGCAATGAATATCAATATCCCGACGAACACATCAATGCAACATGTATGCCAAACGCACAATTTCTACCAGCGTTTAACATGTCGCTAGCGGCGCAAACTAGTAACAAAACTCCAGAGCCTGCAAAAAAACCATCCGCTCCGCCACCTGGAGTAAGCCAAAAGTCATGGGATGCATTAAACAAACGAATTCCTGGACGTTAATATTAAATAATGCTAAGATCGCAACAAAAATTATTTACTTATAAATTCAACTCACAAAGCTACGAAGTTTACAGCATATGAAGTTTACCGCAAAAGAAATAGAGCATTTAACGTACCGGGCATTGCATGACTATCAATACAGTGACTATGCTGCGTATGCACCACATTTATTAGAGGAATTCGCCAAAGTTAATCTGGAACACGTATCCAGCCCAGCTGGCGCAAATTCACCAAGCGCTCCAGAAATTGTATTAAATCCAACTTTAGCATGGCCACAGCGAATATATGCATTTGTTGGACATTATTTACATTTACGTTTGGAAAACCGTAACATTACACCGCTTGAAGTATTACAAGCTGGTATATTGTTATTGCACATGGATTTCTACTCAATCGACGATGTTGATTTGAAAAATAAATTACTCAATATATTGGCTAAGCAGCCACATTCATTATTTGATCTTTATCATTTGCATATCGAACATACAGAAAATCTTTATGCCACGACTGATGCAGTAGTTATCGATATATTAATGCATGTAGTAAAATTACACGCCAAAAATATTGAAGATCTTGACACGTCAGCACGGCAAAATGCTATTGGTGATGTAATGGTAATGACTGGGGATGAACGCGATGTCCAATTAGCTGCTAAAATTTGGCGTAGACGTCAAACCATTGTAACCACTCAATATACGATCAATGCCTTAGTTTTAAGATTAAATGCAGAATTTACTTCTTTCCTTAATAAACTTAATACTCAAGGGACAAACATTTTCGAGCATCAGCAGCTAACACAATTAATTGCGTTTATTATGGAATATCCATTTCTGCACGCACTTAGTTCTAATGTGCAGCTGTACATATTGCATATAGTCGCAACATTGATCTCTAATAATTCAAACAACCTGGTTCATGCACACTACATTGAAGAAGTACTTCGCTGCTTAACAACCAAGGGATCACGCCATGCTAAAGCACAATTAATCAAAACCTTGCATGAGCATTTATCGCCACATCTTAAAGAAAAGTTTTGTGCATTTCTAAAGCAAGACTTGCAAGCAAACCCGCAGGCATATTCCACTGCAATCCGTGAACTGCTGTATCATTACCATTTTCTATTAGCGACGCCCCGCATCTTTATGCACAGAGTCAAGCATTTTACCTATATAAGCAAAAGAACGCTGCTGCCACCACTGACAACATGCAATTGGAAACAACAACATCAAGCCCGGTGATTTCTGTAGAAGACCTAAACTTACTTTGGAATCCATCAACCGCAGATATTGATCCACAAGCATTGAAAATGTTTGCTTGTACAGATTTTACAAATGCAAAACTGGTATTAAACGCACAACAGCAACAAGAAATTCATAATTTAATAACGAAGTTATCTTCCTTATCGCATCCAAACCCGCAACAACAACTTGTGGCAACAGATGAAAACCTGATCAATGCTACGCAGCACATGATCGCAAATATAGTGCTCCGTGCAGTCGATGCCAAATACTCGTGGTGGTCAGAAGCGCAGCCAGTAAGATTTAAAATGCAAGGTTTTGCGGGCGATCCGGATGATTTGATACCGGGTGGTACATTGTTCATTTCTGTAACATTTAAAGATGGCGCATATATTGTATATAATCCGAAAATGGCATGTGATGAGATTAGTTTTGCAAATAGTGATGCAGGCATCGATGAGTTATCCGATTACATACTCACGCAAGCTGACAGAACGTGTCATGGAATAGGCGCTGACACGCCTCTTATCGCAGTACTGCTTACCGAATATTCCAGATACGTGCCAATAAATCGTATGCTGTCGTTTAGATCAAACAGCTCGCCTGATCTACACAGCAAAGAATTTGCGCCGAACTTACCACGTAAATCTGCATCTGCGACAAGTATATCATCGCAATCAGTTGTTTTAAGCATGCTGCCATCATCCACAAGTGTTTCTGCAGCATCTAGTCCTGCAATGGAGTACACGGATTTGCCGAATGTACGCGTAACATCAACGAATACGTCGCCACGTGCAACCCCTACTTTAGAAATTGCTGATAGCAGTGAAATTGAAGGTATATTTGACGAGGTACCGTCGCGACGATTTGTACCGGGCTTTGACACGGTTTTAGTGAGGAGTCGCAGTTCATCTGCATATTCTGATCCTGACAAAGCTGAGGAAAAAGCTAAGATGGCAACAACTACTACTCAAAGTGGACTGAAGGCAAAAGCATCGAGCCTGCTGAGCAGACTCTTGTAAACAAGGGCTCTTGCGAGCCCATGCTTGCTCCGTTATTACCCGTTTTTCTTGGCTTCTTTTTCTTTTTTCTTCGCTTTCTTTTCTTTGATAGTTAGCTTTTGTTTGCCTTTACCTTCGGATCGTTGCTCTTTATTTGCCATGTTTGCTCTCCAAAATTACTGTGCGCCAATGAAATTCATGTGTTTATTTTTAATTCATGCGATGTTGGAAGTCAATGATCAAAAAACACAAGAGTAAGTTAACAACTATTCCAATAATGCTTGTAGTGCGCCTACACTAAATTCCTTGCATACAAGTGTGTCAGCACTAAATCTAGCTTGTTGCAACATTTTTTGCGCGCTAACTATAGGCAGATCTACAAAGTGCAAAGCAGAAACTATTTCTGTATGCGCATTCTGTGGCGCAGCGTCTGTAACCCACAATGTTCTTAATCTCTGCAACATTAGCCGGAAATCTATTTGCTCTTGATGCAATACCTTCGGCAATGCCCGCACCAATAATTTTTGCGGCCCGACTCGATCCATTTCAATACCACATTGCCTACACCATTCTAGAAACCCGTCATCAATTTGCAAGCCTGCTGGCAACATGACTGTTTGTGCATGATCCAGCGCACTTGCTATGTTATTCGATTGTAACTCACGCAAGATTAATGCTTTACGCGTAGCTATGCCATCAATTAACAATAAATTGCCACCATGCTGCGCTACAATAATTTTATTTTCTAGAATGCATAGCACTTGTGTATGCTGATCCGTAAATTCACCGCTAGGATTAAAGTTAAACTTATTAACGAACGTCTGATCATGTATAACAGCTTGTTGCTCCTGCATGGATTCTGTTAGTGCAGCTTGCAACACCTGCGTCAAAAACGCATGAATAATACGCGCATCACGAAAACGTACTTCATGTTTAGTTGGGTGCACGTTTACATCTAAAGCCACGGGATCAAGTTCTAGATACAAACAATAAAAAGGCATTTTGCCATCAACACATAGTGGCTGATAAACTTGCCGTATGGCATGATTGATTAAGCGATCTCGAATCACGCGACCATTGATAAAAAAATATTGATGTGCTTCCTGGCTGCGTGCAGCATGCGCCGCGCCTACCCACCCCCACAATTGCATGCCGTTTTGCTCTGCATCTATAGTAAATGCATGCTCCATTACCTGTTGCCCGCAAAGATTAATTACGCGTCGTACTTTGCTCGCCTGATCTTTACATGCAGGCAATGATTTGCTTAATTTGCCTTGATTGCTTAACGTAAATGCAACCTCGAAATTACTTAATGCAATGCGTCTAAATACTTCCTCTAAGTGCAAATATTCAGTTCTTTCGCTGCGCAAGAATTTACGCCGCGCGGGTAAATTGTAAAATAGATCTTGCACTTTAACTGTAGTGCCTACCGGATGTGCCGCAGGTACGATTTTGTTGACACTAATTGTCCATGCATGTTCTTGATCTACAGTTTGCGCAGTTATGCTTAATTTAGCCACTGAGTTAATGCTGGCTAAAGCTTCACC
>DATIHV010000193.1:0-8941 GCA_035480295.1 Gammaproteobacteria bacterium | reverse complement strand
CAAAGACGGCACAAAATCTGAATATTGTTGCAGATGAGTTGGTTGTAGTAACTGCAGTGAACAACGATATTGCGCGCACTATTGAGTTACACGTAAAAATTGATGATAAAGTTGCTGACTACACAGCGGTGATCTATCAAGCAAATGCACATACTTTCGAGTTGGGTGCGCCGTATACTAAGTTAGAGGTGCGTAAATGCTAGAATATTTTACCACCGCCTGGCACATCGCATTCATGATTGTGGCGCTAATAGTCACGGTTATCTTATATACCTATTCCGAGCGCAAAGTCATAGGATTTATGCAAGATCGCATCGGACCAAATCGAGTTGGACCAATCGGTTTATTGCAACCGGTAGCTGATGTGCTCAAGTTATTATTAAAAGAAGTTATACGTCCTAGTCACGCTAATCGTTACTTATTTTTAACTGCGCCTTTATTATCTTTAGTACCATGTTTAGCCGCTTGGGCAGTGATGCCATTTGCGCCGCACATTGCGATTGCAGACATAAATGTAGGCTTGTTGTTCTTATTTGCCATGACTTCACTTGGGGTATATGGCGTAATTTTATCTGGTTGGTCTTCGAATTCTAAATACGCTTTGTTAGGAGCTATGCGCTCCGCCGCGCAAATTGTAGCCTATGAAATTCCAATGGGTTTTGCTTTGCTAGGTGTATTGATGGCAAGTCAGAGCATGAATTTAACTACTATTGTGCTCAAACAACAGGGTGGCATTAGTCATTGGTATTGGTTGCCATTGTTGCCATTATTACTTATTTACTGGATTTCCGCTGTTGCGGAAACAAATCGATCGCCGTTCGATGTTGTAGAAGGAGAGTCAGAAATTGTTGCGGGTTTTCATGTTGAATATTCTGGCATTGCATTTGCGATATTCTTCTTATCCGAATATTTGAATATGATCTTGGTGTCTATGCTGGCAACAATTATGTTCTTTGGCGGTTGGCTATCGCCGTTTGAAGGCGTGCTTTCCATACAGAAATTTTTACAATGGGTACCAAATTTTGTGTGGCTATTTGCTAAAACTGGGTTTATGATGTTGCTATTCCTTTGGTTTCGCGCGACCTTTCCGCGTTACCGCTATGATCAGATCATGCGCTTAGGCTGGAAGATATTTCTACCTATTACCTTATTGTGGATAGTCTTAGAAGCAGTGGCAATTCAACTTCACTTACAACCATGGTTTGCATCATGAGCAGTAATTACGTAAAAACATTCATGCTCTGGGAGCTTTTGAAAGGTTTGAAGCTCACGGGCAAGCATTTGTTTAAACGCAAAGTCACTATCTTATATCCTGAAGAAAAAACACCTAAATCTCCCCGTCACCGCGGTTTACATGCATTGCGGCGCTACCCGAATGGCGAAGAACGTTGTATTGCGTGTAAATTGTGCGAAGTGGTTTGTCCAGCATTGGCAATTACCATTACGTCCGCACCACGTGAGGACGGAACCCGCCGTACTACGAGCTACGAAATTGATTTATTTAAATGCATTTATTGCGGATTTTGTGAAGAATCATGCCCGGTGGATTCTATAGTAGAAACTAACATTACCGATTTTCACTTTGAAAATCGTGGCGAAGAAATTTTTAATAAACAGCAGCTGCTGGCAATTGGCGATAAGTATGAAAAAGAAATCGCTAAGGATCGCGAAGAAGATGCAAAGTACAGGTAAGGCGCTTTTAGCATACTTTTGTCATCCCCGCCAAGCGGCAGTGCCGCGCGAGCGGGGATCTGAGGTTGTGCTATGCAAAATATAATGTTCTGGACGTGTGCTACATTCGCAATATTTGCGTCTGCATTGTGTATCAGTGCTAAAAATCCGATCCGTGCAGTCTTAAGCCTTATTGCTACATTTCTTGCAACCGCTGTATGTTGGCTGATGCTCGAAGCAGAGTTTTTAGCTGCAACTCTCGTGTTGGTATACGTTGGGGCGGTGATGGTGCTGTTCTTGTTTGTGGTAATGATGTTAGATATTGGTCCCGCAACGTTACGCGCACGCTTCACCCGTTGGTTTCCTATAGGCGTAGCGCTAGCAGCGGGGCTTTTTGCAGCAATATACGCAATATTACGTAAAGCCGCCGGCACATTAACTGCACATGAAAATTTACTATCCTATGCTGCAGAGGTAAGCAATACCGAAATGTTAGGAAAACTTGTATTCACAAACTATTTGTTACAGTTTGAAGTCGCAGGCATTATATTATTGGTAGCTATTATTGCCGCCATAGGCCTAATTTATCGCGGACCGCAAGCACGTAAAGTGCAGCGCATCGCAGAACAGGTGGCTGTAGATCCTAAAATGCGCGTGCGTCTGGTAGATGGAGCATAATTATGCAAAATTATATTATATTTAGCACGCTATTATTTGCGATTGGAATCGCCGGTCTGTTTATTAACCGTAAAAATATTATTATTTTGTTGATGTGCCTGGAAATAATTCTGCTGGCAGTAAACACCAATTTTATAATTTTTGCTAAAGCTTGGGGCGACATTGCTGGTCAAGCAATAGTTTTTTTTGTAATGACTGTTGCCGCAGCAGAATCAGCGATAGGGCTGGCCTTGGTGGTATTAATTTTTAGAGATAAACATAGTATTAGCGTAGATCAATTAAATCAACTTAATGGATGATGCAGTGAATATATTGTGGTATTTGGCCGTTACAGTTGTTTGTGCACCATTGCTGGGTGCAATCACTGTAGGCTTATTAAACAAGAAACTATCCCGTAGCCTTGCGCACTGGATAACGTGCAGCTTGATGCTGGTGTGTTTTGGCGCTAGCTCTAGCATCTTGGTCGGTTTTTTAATTGGCAAATTTAATACTGTAGACATTGATTTATATGTTTGGGGCAACACTAGCAATTTAAGTATTGCGGTAGGGTTTCTGTTAGATCGCCTCAGTGCGTTGATGATTGCGATTGTAAGCTTTGTGTCATTGGTGGTGCATGTATATAGCATTGGCTATATGCATGACGATCCGGGCTATCAAAGATTCTTCTGTTACATCTCATTATTTACGTTTGGCATGCTAATGCTAGTGATGGCAAATAATTTTGCGCAGCTATTCTTTGGGTGGGAAGCAGTTGGCTTAATGTCCTATTTGTTGATTGGGTTTTGGTATAAAAAAGAAGCGGCAAACTTTGCCAGCTTAAAAGCATTTTTGATCAACCGCATTGGCGACATGGGTTTTGTGTTAGGGATTGCGGCAGTACTGTACTATTTCAATAGTTTGCATTTTAAGACTGTATTTGCGCAAATCTCCACATTGGTGGCTACCAACCCAATGCTTGCAATTACGAATACTGTACAATGGCCGGCGATTAGCTTTATTTGTATATGCTTGTTTATCGGCGCCATGGCCAAATCGGCACAAATCCCGTTGCATGTATGGTTGCCAGATTCAATGGAAGGCCCGACACCAATTTCAGCGCTAATTCACGCCGCTACCATGGTGACAGCTGGTATCTTTATGGTCGCGCGCATGTCGCCATTGTATGAATATTCCGAAACCGCGTTGACGCTGATGTTGATTATCGGTTCATTGACTTGTTTGTTCATGGCTATCCTGGCGATAGTACAAACTGACATAAAACGTATAATTGCCTACTCAACCTTATCGCAACTAGGTTACATGGTTGTAGCATTAGGTGCCTCGGCGTACGCAGCGGGTATATTTCACTTAGTGACGCATGCCTGTTTTAAGGCATTGCTGTTTCTAGGTGCAGGCGCGGCGATTTTGGCAGTGCATCATGATCAAAATATTTTTAAAATGGGTAACCTACATAAGTATATGCCCATCACGGCAGTCACAATGTTGATTGGTAACTTGGCGCTGCTTGGTTTTCCGGGGACATCAGGGTTTTATTCTAAAGACTTAATTATTGCTAGTGTCAGGAATTCATCCTTAACTTTCAGTACAATTGCGTACTATATAATACTGTTTACGGTTCTTATAACTACATTTTACGCAGCACGGCTCATGTTGGTTGCGTTTCGCACCCAAGAGCGTATGGCAGAAGACGTGCGTGAGCATTTGCATGAACCACGTAAAGTAATTTGGGTGCCACTGATCATTTTGGCGATCCCGTCGTTGTTTCTTGGCATGATCATGATCACGAGCATATTAAATCAGTTTTTTGGCGACGCAATTTTTGTTCTGCCAGCACATGACACAGTAGCAATGTTCAAGACTCAGGATTTTCATGGTTGGTTTAGTATGTGGCTGCATGGTTTTGTTTCTTTACCATTTGTATGCATTTTAATGGGCATGTGTCTCGCTTGGCTATGCTACGAAAAGTATCCAGCGCTGCCTGGAATAATACAAAACGATGCCAAGCTTATGACCAGAATCCTATTAGCAAAATTCGGCTTTGATGATTTTAATGAAAAAATTATTATGCCTGCAACAAGAAAACTAGGTAATTATTGTTGGCAAATTGGCGATGTACTTTGCATTGATGGCATTATGGTAAATGGTACTGCGAACAGCGTTGGTCGCGTCGCAGGTGTACTTAAACACGCACAAACCGGTTATCTATACCATTATATCTTTATTATCGTAGCTGGCTTGTTAGCACTTCTAGTATGGACGATGTTTTTATGACGGCACAGTTAAACATATTAAGCCTAATTATATGGACTCCAGTTCTTGCTGGACTAATGTTCTTGCTACTGGCGCGGCATGTGACATTATCTAACAAATTACGTTATGCACCGTTGCTAATATCGTTACTATCGGTAGCATATATAACATTTGCATTCTATAACTTCACTTTAAATACCGCGCAAATGCAATTGCAAGAGCATATCATGTGGATGCCAACTCTGGGCATAGAGTACGCATTGGGTGTAGATGGGTTTGCAATATTGTTAACCGCCTTAACAATTTTTATGACTTTGCTGGTTATTTTAGCGGCGTTTACTCACGTTAAACGCGAACAATTTTTAACCTACTGCGCATCCTTTCTGATTATGCAAGGTTTGATGTGTGGGGTCTTTCTAGCCACGGATGCAATATTATTCTATGTGTTTTTCGAAGCGATGATGATCCCAATGTTTCTCATTATTGGCATATGGGGCGCGGAAAATCGTATCTATGCCACGTTTAAGTTTATGTTGTATACATTGTTTGGATCGCTGTTTTTCCTAATTGCGCTTCTTTATTTGCATAAGGTGGCAACCAGTAACGGATTAATTGGCACGGAATCATTTGCAATCGCCAGTTTTCAAAACCTAACGTTAGATTTAGCGACGCAAAAGTGGCTATTTTGGGCAATATTAATTGCCTTTGCGGTTAAAATACCAATGTGGCCAGTGCATACCTGGTTGCCTGATGCCCATACCGAAGCTCCTACTGGTGGCTCGATGATTTTAGCAGCGATTACTTTGAAAATTGGCGGCTATGGCATGTTGCGCTTTTTACTACCAATCGTGCCTGCTGGGTGTGCTTTTTTTGCAAACACAATAATCATACTGTCTCTAGTAGCTATTGCTTACATAAGCTTAATTACTTTGGTGCAGCAAGATCTAAAAAAGCTGGTGGCATATTCCTCCATTGCGCACATGGGGTTTGTTACATTGGGCCTGTTTGTGGCATGCAAAGTCATTACTGTAAATAACGGTCCACAAATTGCCGTGACGGGTATTGATGGGGCCGTATTGCAAATGCTAGCGCATGGGTTTATTTCAGGCGCCATGTTTTTGTGCGTAGGCATACTGTATGTACGCATGCACACTCGAGCAATTAATCAATATGGCGGTGTGGTAAATACTATGCCACTCTACGCAAGTTTCTTGATGTTGTTTGCTCTAGCGAATGTTGGCATGCCTGGAACCATCGGCTTTGTAGGCGAATTTTTTGTAATACTGGCTACTTTTAAAGCAGGATTTTGGTATGCATTAATTGCATCTAGTTCTTTGGTGTTAGGCGTAGCGTACACGCTGTGGATGTATAAAAGAGTAGTGTTTGGTGAAGTGGTAAACCATGCGGTAACTGCATTAAGCGATCTAAGTATTAACGAAAAAATTGCCTGTGCGTTATTAGCGGCTGCCGTAATATTATTTGGAGTATGGCCGAACCCTTTGCTAAATGTCATGCGCGGATCATCGCAACAATTGGCGATGCAATTGTCGAAATAAAGTGAGTTTAACATGAATAATCCTTTGCTGCTTGCTATAGCTCCCGAAATGTTTCTCACCATAATGGCGTGTGTGATCTTGCTTGCAGACGTTTGTACCAAAGGTCGTACCAAAACTCTAGCTTATAATCTGACCTTGTTAACTTTGCTTGCGGTGGCATTTATAACTATTTTCACGCTGCCCATCACTTCGACTGCCGTGTTTAATAATTCGTTTATTGTCGATCGCTTTGCCTGTAATTTGAAAGTAATACTATACGTGCTAGTCGCAAGTATTTTGATTTATTCACGCTTATATATGCGTGAGCGTGATTTTTTTACTGGTGAGTTCTTTGCTCTAACATTACTTTCATTGCTGGGAATGATGTTTGTAATTTCCAGCAGCAATTTTCTTTCTTTATATTTGGGGCTAGAGCTCTTTGTGCTGCCTTTGTACGCGTTGATTGTAATGGTCAAGCATCAAAGTCGTTACATTGAAGCGGCTATTAAATATTTTGTGATCGGATCATTGGGCTCTGGCTTATTATTGTATGGCATTTCATTAGTTTATGGAGCTACAGGTGCCATAGACTACGTTGTGGTGGCAAGTAGCATGTCTTCATCACCTTTATTAATATTGGGCATGATATTCGTTGTCGCAGGAGTGGCGTTGGAGTTTGGCGCAGTGCCGTTTCATATGTGGCTGCCTGATGTATACGAAGGATCGCCAACCACAGTAACGATGCTTGTAGGCACATTGCCGAAAATTGCAGTGTTTGCTTTGTCTTATCGCTTATTAACGTTAGCGTTTCCTAACATCGCTCCGCAGTGGCAGCAACTATTTATGATACTGGCGTTAGCATCTATAGCGCTCGGCAATGTAATGGGAATAGCGCAAACAAATATTAAACGTATGTTAGCGTATTCCACTATTGGACATATTGGATTTATTTTACTAGGACTGTTTGCAGCGCCTGTTGCTGGTTTCACACCGGCAATATTTTACACCATAGTATATGCTTTCATGGTATTGGCAGCCTTTGCGGTAATTATGCGTCTCACGCATGTTGGTTTTGAGGCCGATGCAATCGCCGATTTTAAAGGCTTAACTCAACGTGATCCGTGGCTGGCGTTTGTAATGTTGCTGGTAATGTTTGCACTGTCTGGTATGCCGCCTTTAATTGGTTTTTATGCCAAACTGCAAATTCTGCAAGCAGTAGTGAATGCGGGATATGCGTGGGCAGCGATTGTAGCCATGATTTTCACTGTCATAGGCGCTTTTTACTATTTACGTATTATTTGGTTTATGTACTTTACCGAACCAAAACAAATCGAGCCTATTTCCCAAGAAATGTCATTCCTTGGCAAAGTACTAGTAAGTGGCAACGGAATACTACTTTTGTTAGTTGGCATATACCCAGCCTCGTTATTATACGTATGCATCTCAATGTTAAAGTAATCTGCCTTCCAGAAAAAACTGATAAATTTATTTTAAATTGACAATAAAAATACATTGAGTTATATTCATTCCGGTTCAATACATTCGAGTTAAATGCATTTTGCTTTTGAAGTACCCGGAGATATGCGATGAAACTCAACCTCACGATACTTGCCACTATTTTAAAAGACCATAATATAAAAGGGCAAGGCTATTCACACCGTCTCGTAGATAATGTAGATGTGGTTCAGGATTACATACGATCCATTAATCGGTCAGCAATGGTTGCTCCAGTTGGGGCTATTCGTGTATTAATTGTAAGTACGATTGGTGCGGTGCTTGCAGTTGGTCGTTTAAATGGTATTGAAAATGCTATGCATGCATTGGACTTACTGCAGCAGCAGTATAACGACATATATGCAGTAAATTTTAGTCATGATAACTTGCCTATTAGGACTGTTACTAATTTTTGTGATGTATATTTGCCAGTAATCCAAAATAATGCGTTGGATATTGAGACAATTGCTGGTGCCATTTTATGGTTTTGTGATGCTCGATGTCGTTATTTACTTGAACTTAATGTAGATGAAAGTCGATTTTATGCTTTGGATGATGATCAAAAAGAGCGATATGCTATTCTTTCTGTTGAGGCTATAAATGTTTTTAATTCGTTAAGGGCTGGCGTGGAAAGTGCCGTTCAGCTAGATCCTCTTATTCTGCAAAATATTGATGCGACATCTCCGAAAAAAGTTACGAAATACTGGTCAAGCGTTTAAGCATATACTATTTACGCACTCTTGCTAGTAGGGATATACCCAGTCTCGCTACTATACTAATGAATTTCAATATTACAGTAGCGTAGCTTTCAAAAATCTGATAAATAGCTGAAGTTGACAATAAAAATATTATTAGTTATATTTCGCTGGTTTTTGCAGTATAACCTGGAGATGTGCGGTGAAACTCAACCTCACACTGCTTGACCTGCTCTTAAAAGCTTATAACATTAAAGGGCAGGGCTATTCACACCACCTAGCAAATAATTCAGAAGTCGTGCAGGATTATATTCGTGCAATTAATCGACACGAAATGGCTGCTCCTGTAGGGCCAATACGCGTCTGGATTGCAAATGCAATCGGTGCATTACTTGCCGTTGGTCGTCTTATTGGTATTGAACGCGCACTCCAGGCATTGTACATGCTGCAATCATTTTATGGTCACGTAGTGATTGTGAACTTTTCCATATATAGTTGCCCTATTCAAGACGACAATAATTTTCACGATATTATGATCCCGGTGGTCAGCAGAAGCAATTTAGATTTAGAATCAATTGCAGGTACCATTTTGTGGTTTTGCGATGACAGATGTCGCTA